>JAEEXH010000044.1 GCA_016291435.1 Oscillospiraceae bacterium | reverse complement strand
CAGTATACCAATCGCGCTCCCGGTCATCCAGACGCGCAACCTCCCGCAGATAATACAGCGCATGGTCAACCGCATCATAGATATCCTGCGGCGTAATGTATTCACCGCGCTCAATCATGCCGCGGATCTCTTTTGCAGCCTGCGCCCAAGTATAGTGATAATTGCCTTTCTTATCTGCTGAAATGATGTGAATACCCTTGCTGTCATAGCTCACATCCGCCATATCCGGGCCGGAATGACCGCCGATCCCATATTCTTTCTGGAGAAACGCAGAAAGCTCTTTGTCAGTCGGCTGATGCTGTTCAAAGTATTCCGCAATGCGCAGTTTGCCGTTCACAAACCCGGAGCCGTGACCGAGATCTTCGCGGAGAAGCTGCGTCTTTTCATCGGCTTCTTCCGGCGTATCCTCCGTGCCAAACAAACTAAGCTGCTCTCCCTGTGCGGGCATAGAAAAACCGCCAGCCGATTCGGTTGACGGTTCTTCCGTATTCTCTTTTACGGTCTCGTCAGCGGAACCAGCACGCGCTCCCGCATCACTGTTCCGTCCGTGTAAAACGCCCGCGTTCTCTCCCATGCCAGATTCTGCTCGAATGTCCCGTTCGGGCGCGGGTTCATCTGCTCGTACTGCTTGTCCAGAAGATTCCGGTACTCCCACGCGCTCTTGTCCACCGACCGCGCTGTTGTCAGGAAGCTGTGCTTCATCCGCATCACTTCCACCAGCTCCGGGTGATTCGACTCCATGAAGTGCATCCACGCCAGACCGTAGCTCCCGATCGGCTCCTGCTCCATCGACGGCTCCGTCTCCACTTGCAGCTCGTATGTCGCGTTCATCGGATTGAACCGGTACCACATCGGGATTCCGTTCACTTTCTTCTGCCTGAACTCCGGAAACCACAGCGTCCGTGAGCCGTTTTTGATCTCCTGCGTGATCTTCCAGCCCATCACGCCGTCCCGCTTCTCCGCTTTCGATGCGGTCAGGTGATTTGTCAGCTGATCTGCCGGAATCTGCGGCAGTTCCGCGTCCGTCAGATTCAGCCTTTGCTCCTCGCTGAGATTCAGCCATTCTTCGTAATTCAGCATTTTTCGCCTCCTGTTCTGCAAGCATTGCCTGCACACTCGTTTCGGTTACAATGTTTTCGATCTGCCGCAGCGTTCCTCGCGCTGCCTTGCCCGCGATTGCCAGAAAGATCATGCGCTGTTCCGTCGATTTCAGTGAACGGAATGCGGAATTGTCCGTCTGTACGCGGAAATTGCCGCCGTTGACGGAGAGCCGTCCCGCAATAATCTGCGCCACAGAGCTGACCATTGAACGCTGAAATGCTGCATGATTCTGCGGCGGGACATTCAGCATCTGCATCGCGTTGACGATCAGTTCGGAATCCACGGACTTTGCAACCAGACCGTCAATCAGCCTGGAATCTGCGGGGATGCTCATGCCTTCCTTGACTGCGGCAAGGTTCTGATTCGTCACCGCCCAGATCATCGGCGGCGCTTCCTCTTCGCACTGTGAGAAATCGTACATCTCGATCGTCTTGCCGTGTTCATCAAAGAAGCGGATTGCCTCGCTGCCGGGCGTCAGGGTAAAGCCGGCTTTTTCCCATTGCGCCGCGGTTGCGATGAAGGCTGCATCGGGCTTCTGTGTGAAGAACTCCAGCGCGATCGACGCCGGATGCTTGAATACGCGCCCCTGAAACCGCAGGAAATCGGTCAAAAGCGTCGCATTTTCGGACATTTTCCGGAGCATCTGCGCTCCGGCATCGCTGTATCCGCCCAGCGGGGTGAGGTGATTGGTGTTTGCCATATGCCTCTCTCCTTTCACAGTTTAGCACTTTAATGCGTGTAAGTCGAGACTTTTTGCGCGAAATCTTGAAATTCGGAAAAGTTCGTCTGAATGCACAAAATGAACCGTGATTCTTTGTGCGTTACGCTGCGCTCGGCGGACTTCTGCCGTTTCCAATCAGCGGCAACAGATACAGAACGCTGAATGCTGTGAGGGACGCGACCAAAAGTGTGATGTGGAAAATGTGAATATGCCGGGTATGCTTGTCCATTGGGAACTCCTTTCTGATGCACATACGCGCATCTTGACTTTTTACACTCTGTATGCTATACTTTAGTTAGGGAAATGATGCTTCATCTTGTTTATCCGGAGGTGATCGTGTGATGCAGCAAACCTATACTGTTCAGCAGATTCAGACGATGTTGAACCCTATTTTCTCGGAATACCGCGTCCGCAAAGCCGTGCTGTTCGGTTCATATGCAAAAGGGCTCGCACAGGGGCGCAGCGACATAGATTTGCTTGTAGACAGCGGCTTAAAAGGCATGGCGTTCTTTGGATTGCTGGAAGATGTTGTCAATGCTTTGGGGAAAGATGTTGATTTGTTGGATACGACACAGGTTATTCCGGATTCTGAGGTTGACCGTGAGATCGCAAGAACAGGAGTCGTGATTTATGGAAGCTAAAGATCAGCAGGTCTTGGAGAAGATTTATCACCACATCTGCTCTGTTTTGAAATACTGTGCCGAATGCACAAGCCTCGATGATTTCCAGCAGGATTCCATGCGTGTTGAAGCCTGTGTGTTTAATCTGATGCAGATTGGTGAACTCGCTAAAACTACACTTTCAGACGATATGAAACAGCAAATTACAACGATACCGTGGAAACAGATTTACGGTATGCGGAATCGGATTGTCCACGGTTATTCCGGTGTCAATATGCGTATTGTCTGGGATACGATTCACGATGATCTCCCGGCTCTTGCGAAAGAATTAGAACAATACTTGTAAATGAACAGTGCGAACATGACAATCAGCGAATTAAAACAAAGAATACTGTCTGCAATTCAGGGGTATCACCTCAAGAGTATTATCCTGTTCGGTTCCCGCGCAGCCGGTACAAACCGTGATGACAGCGATGTCGATTTGATCGTTGAATTTTATCAGCCGGTGACGCTATTGACTCTGACGGGATTGCAGTTGAAACTGGAAGATGTGCTGAAGCTGGATGTAGACCTTGTTCACGGTCCGATTCAGCCGACTGACCTGCTTGAAATCGGCAAGATGATTACGTTATATGAAATGTAAGAGCCGCAGTTGTGATTCGTCATAGCTGCGGTTTTGTCTTACAATCTTGAAAAGAAAAGCCGCCCTGCACTTGACCGCCGTGCTTCGATGTGATCTGTTGAATACTATCTTTACGCGCGGTAAAGAAATCCATGCCGGAACGGATATACAATGAATTCATTTTTCAATTCGTATATAGACTTGGGTACTGAATATAGAGGTGCATCTCAGGGACTACCCCGAACAGGCATGAAGAACAGCGACTGAACAGAACACACCTTCCGATTATCATGAAAATAGTTTGTCAGAACGAATGCCGAGGCAAGATATTGTCTCGGCATTTTTCTGCGAATATGTCCGGCTGTGAAACACACAATCAGATAGTGATTGTCAACGAACACACGCCGATTCTCCCGCGCCTTGCGCTGCATCCGCACAATCAGCCCGGCAGCGACCAATTCTCCGATAATCTGCACGACAGATTTCCTTTTCATACCAATCTGAGCGGCAATGTCATTATAGCTGTTCCAACAGTCATGCAGGACTGTGCTGAATGACTTGCAGAGAAAGAGATACACAAGCATCTGGCGCGGTGTGAGCATACCGAATACGCGGCGTTCTACCATGAAATACCCTTTATCAATCTGCTGCAATTTGACTGCATAGCTGTATGTCCCGCGCTGTCCATCCGCTTTTTTGCTGCGCTCCAGATGCTCAACCAGCCCCTTTTGCCGGAGCCGGTCGATTGTTCTGGAGACAGTAACAGGGGATTTGATGCCGCAATGTGCAGCGATTGTGCGCTGCCTCACTGCAATGACAGCGTCGCCTCGCAATGTGTTTGTACTAGGTGGAAGACTGCACAGATACGCATATACAGCGATTTCCTGTGCGTTCAATCTGAGTGAAAATATATCGTTACTTAACCGAAATATGCTCACCGTACAGCCCACCTTTCTTATTTCTTCACGGCATTACCCGTATTCTCATCATAAATTTCCTGTGCCCGCGCCGCCAACTCACTCGGCTGCGCGATCTTTCCCTGAATCAGCCCGACCAACTGTTCCACGCTCACCGCAGACAGCGCATCTCCCGCCAGCTCGCAGAAATCGAGCAGCTTATTGAGCCGTTCGGTTGTCATCTCATTCCCGCTGCCGCAAAGCTGCCCGACGCGCCGCACGATTTCTGCCTGCCGCAGCTCATCGCAATGTGCTTGCAGCTTGCGGATAAACTGCGCATCCTGTTTGTTTTCTGCACGCAATCTGGTTATCTGCGCTGCACGTTTCTGAATTGCCGCTTCTTTGCGGGCAATGGCTTGCTGCGCACCGCGCAGGCTGTATTTCTTCGTATCTTCTTCAAAATCAACATCCTGTTTTTTCGTTTCATTCATTGGTATCCTCCTGCTCTCTCATAATCAAATCTCTCACAGCCTGCGGATATGCGAGACTGCCTGTTTCATCGGCAAATTCGCCGTTCTCGCCGAACATATAGCTGCCGGTGTAAATCTCCTTCGGGTCAATCGGATTCACAGTATTCCGATTGAGCACAGTCAGAATATTCTCCTGATAAAACGCATAATCAGGTGCTTGCCGCACAGTATCATCAAACGACGATTTCACCCTCTGCCCGATTACCATGAAGTCCGCAGGAGACACAGAATTCGTAACCAAATGCCCGAATCTGCCGCCGCCATCTACTGCAACGATTCCGCCGACCATGCCTGCCTTGATGCACTCTGCACGCTCTGCATCCTTGAATTCACCGCAGGAGAAATCGAGTGCATTTGCGTAACAGTTGGAAATCAGCGCACCTTCGGCATCGCTCGTGCCCTCTGCCGCAATGCCGCCTGCCGCAACTTCGGATTTCAGTATAATATTTCGCGCCAGACAGCCCTGAATGCTCCCGCCGCAGCAATCCGGCAGCATTCGTCCTGCGGCGTCGTATGCACGCGCACCGGCAGCAGAACCGACAACGCCGCCCGCATGGAAGATATTACCCTGCGCAGAATAATAATAGACCGCAGAATTCCTCACCGCCGCAGGCTTGCCGGAGATACCGCCGCAATAAAGATAGTAGTCCGGCAGATCGGCATAAATGCCGAAGTCGGTGACATAACAGCCCGAAATCTCCCCGCCGATGCCCGTGATCGCGCCGATGCAATGCTCCGCATGTTTCGTCGGCTCGACGGGTTCTGCCTTCGGTTCGATGATGTTGCCGTCCTCATCGTATTTAATCACATCGGGCGGCACAATCTCCGTCGTCGTTTCGGCAGGTGCCTCGGTCTCCGGCAGCTTCAGCGTAATCGACGCATGCGCCACCGAGCAATGCTGAATCACAGTCTCGCCGGTTTCATACCGCTGCCCGTCCTCCGCGAGATCATGATAATTGAACACCTTGCAGACAAGGAAACCATAGTCTTTGTAATCCTCTGAAACAATCGCAGAATTGCGGATATTCACATTCTTGATCACCGCGCCGGACACTGTATCAAACAGCGGTGCTTCGAGATTTTCAATCGAATGCCCGCCGCCGTCATACTCAAAATGCTCGGTATCGGGGTCTGCTTTCAGTTCATTTACAGTGCAAATCGGCGTATGCGTTGCCCAAGCCGGGAAAGATATGTCCGTTGTCTGCACAAAATATCCGCGTGCCTTTTCTTCGCTCATCAATTCCAACTGGTCGTAATAGTCGATACGATACGGATCATCGCGCGTGCCGGAGCCGCCGCCGTATTTTACAAGCACGCGGTACAGCCTGGTATCTTCGGTAAAATCATATGACTGCCCGCCGTAATATTCAATCTTCTTCCCGTCCGGGTCAGATGTAAAGCCCCACGAATATCCGCGCACATGCGTGAAGAAATCCTCCTTGTCGAACCACGGCAGCGTGATATTTGCCTTGCCCTTCACGGCCGCGCCTTTAAGCTGCAAATCCTCCACCGGCACCGCAGAATAGCTGCGGTCAATCGTGACAGTAATCTGCTCCGCATCGTCCGAAACCGCATCCTGCGGCGGGATAATCAGTCCGTCCTCTGCGACATTAACCGCTTCCTCCGGCGGTTCTGTGTCAGCGGTATCCCGCCCGAAACGCTTTCCGAACGCAAATGCGCACATGACAATCACATCCGCTGCAAGCAAAAGCAGCAGGATTTTCAGCAGCGTTTTCTTTTTCCCGCGCGGACTGCCCGCCTTGTGCTTTTCGCCGCGGTCAATCCGCATTTCGCCGCTGACGACGGTCTCCGCATCACCGTCCGCAATCAGCTTTTCAAAGCGGCTGTTTTCCAGATTCGCGGTGATTTCTGTCTCCGTCCGATACACAGTGTACTCCGCCATCACAGTTTTCGCGTGTCTGCCCTGCATGAACAGCCGGTACTCGCGGCATTCCGAGATCAGCCGCTTGTCCGGCTGCGGAACTTCATCACCTGTGGCATCGAGAATCAGAAACAGCGTTGTTTCGCTGTCTTTACCCGATTCGAGCCGTACTTTACAAAAATACTTCAATTTATATCCTCCTTCGCCCGCCGTTTTTCGCGCAGAATCATCGCCGCACAGACAGTACAACCTGCTCCCAATACCGCAAGATCAATCGGATAAAAACGCCAATTCTCATCCGTAATCTGCTCTGTTTCCGTTTGCTCCGGCACCGGACGATTCTGCACAGTATTTACAAGCAGTATCACGGCGAACAGTACGGCGAGCACCGCGATTGCCTTATTCTTTGCCAGCATTCTGCGCGCTTTCTCTGCACGTTTTTTGTGTCCGTTCATGGATTATCCTCCCTCCGCATACTGCGCCATGCTGAGCTGCATCTGCGATGCCCACTGTCGTTCTTCCTCAGAAAAACCGAGCATCTGCATTGTTTCCGCGGCATCATAGAATTGCAAACTGAATGAATGCAGCGTGTGCAGATGATCGCAGGTGTAATACGGCGTTTCGACGGTCTGCGGGGTGCTGTCCCGCGTGTTCTGTGCTGCAATCATTTCATTGAAAAGCGTCGTTTGCATATTCGCGCCGAGCTGCCCGTCTATCGTCAGCCTACGGTCGCCGAACACCAGCGACCAGTTAGAGACCGCCTGCGCAAACATCGCATAGGCATTGTCCACGCGCTGTTTGGCATAAGGCTGACCGGCAGCAGGCGTGTTTGCGTATGCGTCCAGCGCTGCTACATATTCATTGCTCCACGGCACGACATTGATGTTCCAGTCGCCGCAGCGCGTGACTGCATCGGTATACGCTTGCTGCGCTGCTGCATAGTCTGGATTCTCCGATATTTCTACATGTGCCGAACAGTTTTCACTTGGGCAAGCCTGCCTGTGATACAGCGTTTCTGTGAGCGAATACATCTGCGGCACGAGCGTATCAAATACATCCTGCGTGAATGAAATCGGGTACAAAACACCTGTCGTGCCGTGCGATTCATTCTCCTGCCTTTCCAGCAGCACATAGGCGATTGCAGCGCCCTCAGCCGCAGACACGCCGAAATTCCATGCCGCTTTCAGATTGCTTTTCCGCAAATCTGTTGCAAGCGAAATCTGGTATTGTGCAAGCGGCTGATTGCGCACCAGATACACAGTGTCGCAGTGCGGAAGATCTTCCGTGCTGTATTGCAGCGCGTCAATTTTTGCGCAGAATAGAGTTTTTTCGCGCTTCTCTGCAATCGTGAAATATTGGAGCGCGTTTGCAATTTCCTCCGGCATATTCTCACCGAGCGCAACCGGATTTGCATACGCCTGCTGCTGAGCGAGATTCTCCTGATTGGCAGCACCGGAGAGCATCACAATGAGCGAAATGATGAGGTACAGCACCAGCCCGACCGCTGCGATCACCCATGTCACCGGCGAAATCAGCACCGCCGCCGTATGCACAAGCACGCTTTGTACCGCACGGAATGTTGCGTTCACTGCTTTTCCCGCACCGCGCACAAATCTCGGTACATTGCGCGCCATTGATACAGCCGTGCTTGCTTTCTGCGCCGTTTTCTTCGTCGTGCGATATGCCAGCCGCAGACTTTCCGTTCCGTGATCCGCGGTATCGCTGCGATTGATGTTCTTATCAAGCGGATTTGCCCGACGGAGCACATCCTTTGCAGTGTGTTTTGCGTTTGATACCGCGAACCTGCCCGGTCCCGCAATCAATCGCCCGACGCGGGATGATGTGCCTGTGCGCTGCGCGTTCTGCAATTTGCGAGCGGTCAGTTCCTTTGAAATAGCCTGTCTTTGCTCTGCAATCTCCTGCTTTTGCTGCCGCAGATGTTCCCGACTTTCCAATGTATCATCGCGGAGTTCTTCGAGCGCGGAGAGCTGCGCCCGCAGCCGTTTCTGTTCTTCCGGCGTAATGTCCGGCGCTTGCAATTCTTCACGGATGCTGTCCAGCCGTTCATGGATTTTGGACAATTCCTTGTCCAGATCGGCGATGTCGGCATCGAGCGAAATCTCCTGTTCTGCAAGGCTTTTGAGCGTATCCTCTAAGTCCTCAATGCTCATTTCGCGCAAAATCCGTTCATTCATGCTGCACCTCATTGAATTTTGTTGTTGCTATGCTGTATATCTCGGTATCCGTCGGAAATGTGTTGTCAAACGGAATCAAGCCGAAATCGCCGGCATAAATCAGCCCGCTGCCGGAGCCTGCGCTGCTTAAAAAGGTATCCATCGTTTCCTGCGGGATGTGCAGCAGATTTGCAAGCTGCTCGCGGTCCGTCTGATTCTGCGCGAGCATGACAACAAACTGCGTATTTGAAATCATCGTCCGCGCACGCTCTGAGCGCAGCAGATCATCGACATTTTGCGTGATGCCGCACGGCACACCGCCCCATTTTCTCGCGCGTTTGTAGAGTTCAAAGAAGAAATTTGCCGACTGCTCCGACTTGAAAAGCAAGTACATTTCATCTACAAAAATCTGCGTGCGGATGCCTCGTGCGCGATTCTGCGCAACCCGATTCCAGATGTTTTCCAGCACGATCATCATGGATAGTGTCTGCATATTTTTGCCGAGTTCCTTGATGTCGTAGGCAACAATGCGTTTCTGAATGTTGACATTCGTTTCATGCGCAAAGACATTCATGCTGCCGTGAACATAAAGATAAAGTGTCTGCCGCAGAAACGCCGCAGCAGCGCGGGTTTCCTCATCTGCATTTTGCTCATACGCCTGCAATTCTGCGTAGTATTCGCGGAGTGTAGGCTTTGCATAATTGCGATATGCCGTGTGCATCACGCTGTCTATAATTGTTTTCTGAATCGGCGTGATTTCACAGTCGCCCATGATTGCCGAGAAGAATGACAGCATAAAATCGAGTTTCGCTTTCACCGGGTCATACTCGCGGTCATCGCTGTCCGGGTTCTCCGTGAGGTCGAGCGGATTGATATGCGTGCCGCTGTTCTCGGACATGTAGATGACCTCTCCGCCGAGCAATTCGACAAGTGCCGCGTATTCTCGCTCAGGGTCTACAATGAGGATTTCATCATTCTGCGAGAGATAGATATAGAGAATCATCAGCTTTGCGAGCATCGACTTGCCGCTGCCGGGCATACCGAAAATAAAGCTGTTTGGATTGTTGAGCTGCATGCGGTCAAAGAGAATCACCGACCGCGACAACTGATTCTGTCCGAAATATACGCCGCCCGCATGCAGCAATTCCCGCGCATGAAACGGCATGAAAATCGCGGTGCTGTCCGTGTCGAGTGTGCGCCGCACCTGAATGTTATGCGCCTTGTCAATGCCGCAGGAATTGCCGATCGGCAGACAGGAATCAAAGGCGAGCTCCTGTCTGTACGGCGCTTCGGATAGTTCAATTTGTCTGCCGCGCAGAATCGTGCGTACTTTATCTGTCGCAGACTCCAATTCCTCCAGGCTGTCTGCCAGCAGCATCACCAGAAACTGCACCCGCGTCATCTTGACATTCTGCCCCTGCAGCTTTTCCAGCTGCGCCTTCGCCTCCAGCTTTTCGGTTTCCAGCGCCGTGCCCTCAATCGGGTCTACATATGCGCCTTTTGACGCTTCCACTGCGCGCCCTTTGCGGGCAATTTCCTCCTGTTTCATGTCGGTGAGCTTGCGCTTGACAAGCTGCAATGCTTCCGCCTGATCGACAAAGTCGATATTCTCGGTCAGAATCATGCGGAGGTTTGTTTCCAGAAGTTCCGCGTAGATGCTGTCCGAGACCTCTGCTCCGAGCCGCCTGAAAAAAAGACAGCGTGTGTATTTGTCGCCGATCATAAAGTATTTCGGCTTGAACACAAAGCTGTCCGGGCAGCAGAGCTGTTTCTCCGACTGCTGTGCATAATCTGCATATGTCACCGCCGGGATTTGCTTTTCTGTATCGCAGAGAATCTCTGCCATAAGCTGCACACGGTCCGTGACAGTCAACGGAATCGCCGTCGTGCCGAGCTGCCGGAGACTGCGGTTCATGCGCTGTTCGAGATTGTAAAGCCGGGCATTGGCGCTTTCAAAATCAACCGCGCAGACCGTCACTGTGATGTATTTGCGGCACTGCATCCCTTTCTGCCCGTTCATTACCTTGCCGCGGATAACATCATTGAATTCATGCCGCCGGGCATCCTGCCCGTCCTGTCGGTCATGCAGCAGATATTTCTGCTCAAATTCTGCGCGGTTAATGGGGCTGTTCAGCAGCGAAATCTGCACAGATACGGTACTGTCAAAGGCATTAAGCATATCCGCAAACTGCCGCAGCTTTTCTTCCTGTTCGTCCTCGGTCAGCGCAGAATAATTGATGTCCGGCACAAGATAGCTTTTGCTGTAGATGTTCACGGTCTCGCGCCCGACCTTGACATTGCTGCGGTTCAGCATGATGTAATTGGAAACAAAGCGCTCATAGGGGAGCGTTTCGCATGTCGTTGTTCTGCGCTCGATGCCGAAAACAGATTTCAGCTTTTTGAAAATAGGAATCATTCGTCCACCTCCGTTCTTTGTTGCGCGATTAACTGCGCTATGAGTTCTTCATGCAGTGTTCCGAAGATGTCATTTGCATCCTCATAGACGCGCACCTGCGGCGTAAACCACATGTTGACGATTGCCCGCAGCCATTCTTCAAAGCGCATGCCCTTGTACTGAAAAAAGCCGAATCCGAAAAACGGCATCACGGCGAGAATTACGAGCCACGGCAGCACATCCTCGCTGATATGCCCGCGCCCGCAAACGCCAATCGGCACACCGACCAGCACCGCGCCTGCAATCGAAAATGTCTGTCGCACAGACAGTCCGAACAGCAGTTTTGATTTGTAATCCTGTATCTCCGCAGGAATTTTCATAATCAGCATACAGCCCTCCTTCACGCTGCGCCGCATAGCTTTTTCGACCAGTTTCCGGACTTCATCACGCCCAAGCCAAGCGAGATCAGCGCGATAAACTGAATCAGCTTCAGCGTGGACAAGCCGGAAGTATGGTCTGCGAAATACTGCGCAACAGCGAGATAAACAATGAACATCACGACAATCACCGCGACTTGCAGCACAGTTGCAATGTAGTTCTTGAGAAATGATTTTGCAATGTCATGCGTTGTGTCCGATGCAAATGTCGCAATCGGCAACGGGGCGAAAATTGTATAGACTGCAAGCTCAAAAATGCGCCCGATGGTCGTGACAAAAATGAGATAGGCAATCGCTTTCATCGCAAGAAAATACGGCTGCCAGAGGACAATTTCGATTGTGGGATTGAACGTCAGCGCTGAGGTCGGATTCCCGAATGCGTGATCTTCAAACTGCACGACAGTACCCGCCGGAAATGTCGCATTTGGGTAGAACATTTTGACCGCATCCTGCGAAATCAGGTAGGTGAAATCGTGCCGCGTTTCGCCGGAACCGATGCGCTCCCAGAATTTGAGCCAGCCCTGATACCAGTGATCCGCCTGCACCACATCGTGCAGCAGCGTATCGCCGATAGAAACAGTATATGTCACGCGGTGTCCGTCCGGAAGAAAGTTGAGATTGCCGCTGGTCGCCACGCGGTTGATGTAGTTGAATCCGTTGTAAATGTGCTCGATGATGAGGTCTGCATTCTGCACGACTTGTTTTATTACGATCAGTTTTACAAGAAAAATAAGGATATTCTCCCACTTTGATGACCATTCAAAATTGATTGTTTTGCGAAAAAATTCAACCATGAGCAGCAGTACGGAGACAATCAGTGCGAGATTCTGCGCAGCCTGCCGCACCGCAATGCCGACTGTGCGGGCATTGCCGGTCAGACTGTTCACAATCCGATACGGGGAGATCTGCGTGAACCGATATGCGCTTTTCAGAATTTCGTTCGTCTCGTCTACATTCTCCGTAATCGTGCGGTACACATCCTGCACATCGTTATTGAAAATGTCTGCATGAGAAATATACGGATAGAATATCTGAAACAGTCCCGCAACGATGATGAAAACAAAGATGTTGCGGTGAAATCTGCGCAGGCGGTCTTTTGGCGGCAGGGACTTTGTTTTGACACACATATTCAGCATCACACTCCTTTCGTAGAAATATGGATGCCCTGATATTGTGAAATATCAGGGCTCATTGTATGATTTATTATGAGAGGGTATAAAAATAGCTCTGGCAAAGAAATTACCAGAGCTATCATCGAATATTGCATTTTTGCTGTCGCGCATCACACTTGCGTTTCATCATCCTGAATCTGCAAGAGATATGCTTTCAGTTCCGGAATATCCTCAACAGAAGTGTTCCATGTCATTTCAAAGTCGATGGAGCCATAGTGGTGTGCAAAAATATCCCGCATTCCGGCGATTGCCTTCCATGCCATTGCACTGTGCGCTGCAGTAAATTCCTCTGAGAGGTTCTTGACCAGTTCACCGATTTGCAGAATCGGCATGGTGATGGAATTGCGGTAGATGAAGCCATCCTCCTTGTTAAAGAACAGTTCTCGGTTTTGACGGAACGCTTCATGTGTTTTGGCTATTTCATCGCAATAACGCAGCACCTTTTCGATAATTACGAGATCCCGTTTCTTATCTTTCATACAGCAAAATCCCTTCCTGCATTGCGGTTTGAATGATAGTTTCATCCGACGAGGTATCGGTTATCACATCCACATGACAATTCAGTGCTTTTTCCAGTTCACTGACAAATGACATATACTGAATCAGACTGCGCAGACTTCCTTTCGAGATCAGGAAATCATAGTCGCTGTTTTCATTTGCATCGCCCCTTGCCATCGAGCCGAACAAAAAGACCCGTTCCACGCCGTATTTGATGACAATCGGCAGAATCAGCTTTTTCACATCCATGACTTTTGTTTCGCTCATAATATCACCCCTGTTCACAAAATGCAAAAACAGTGCGTTCTTTCTTTTACTGTCATTATAGCATAAGAAATCGGAAATATCAAGGGGAAATGTCAAAAAGTGAATACTTTCTGCCTTTACGCAAATGTGCTCAGAATCCCCGACACAGACACCACAATCGCACCGGCAGCAAATGTTTTGAGCGCCGTGACCTTGCCGACCGCGTTATTATCCTTGACCGCAAATCCGAACATCACCGCACCGATGAATGAGCCGGCAGCCCCGATACGCCGCGTCCATCGCGCGATGAACAGCAGAATGTTCTGGTATATCACTTCGGCATCAGATGTCGCAAGCTCAAAGATTCCGAGATTTGTGATTGCAGCCTGAATCATAAAGCCGGAAACCATCGTGAGCAATGCGGGGATCTGTTCGCGGGTATCGTCCGACTTCATAGACAGCGCAAACTTGATTGCTCCGATAAACGCCACCAGCCCGCCGATGCGGGAAATCCATGTGCCGAAAAAGGTCAAGCCGGTCTGTGCCAGCACTGCCGGACTTGCAGGCGGTCCGCTTGTCGGAAGAATTGTTTCGGGAACAAACATGATTTGCATATGCAATCCTCCCTTGGAATGGCTGCCCGCCCCGCCGCGGGACGGACAGCACCAACATCATTATGTGAACAGATCGAACATGCTGGATGCTGCACAAAGCGCAGCGACAACAAATCCGGCAACCATTGTGATCAATCCGTTCTGCTTCTGCTCGCTGTCATTATTCTTGATCGCGAGTGCAAACATAATTGCACCGACGAACGCCACCATCATTCCGATACGGCGAATCCACGTAATAAAAAAAGTGATCGTAGACTGATACGCCGCCTCAGAAGTGCCTGCACCGTCAGCAAACGCGGTGACTGTGCAGATGGAAGTCATCACGGCAATCGTAAACAGCGCAGTAAAAAGCTTTGCACATTTTGCAGTTTTGTGATTTATCAGTTTCATTCTTCTTCTCCTTATCTTGTATAAGTGTCGATGCCGAGGACATCTGAATCCCCGACAACGCCGTTCATATCCGGGAAATGCTCTTCTGAAACGACGCGCATCTCACAGTCCGCGTCAAGATCATCCAGCATTTCCGGCGCTTCGTCCGGCTGACCGTAATATGAGATACCCGGTTCGTCCTCCGGCACATATTCGATTTCGCCGTTCTCGTCAATCACAGCGGGGGCAATCTCGGTTTCTTCATCTTCGTATTCCTCCTCTTTGTTTCTGATTGCTTCACCCATATCCCGGCTCTCCATTTCATTATCTGGAATGCCATAATAGTGGGTGTTTTCGGCATAGGTTTCATCATCGGACACAGATGCGATCTCCGTGTCCATATCCAGAATATCCTCGTAGCTTGTGGGGATTTCTTCGGCGGTCACGACCGGTTCCGGAGCCTTATAGATGACAGTATCCGGCTTTTCTTCCGGCTTTGCCGCAGCGACGGCAGCTTTATACTGCTGAATCGCCCTTGACCGCTGCGCTTTCTGCTCCGCTTCAAACTCTGCAACCGTTACGGAATGAATCTGCCGGATATCTGCACGGTTTTCGTCATCAAACAGACCGGTTAAGCGGAAATTCGGGTGATCGAATGCCGGATATTTTGCAGCATAGACCGGGTCTTTGGAGCGTATCATGACGATACAATCACTGATCGGCATGGTCGCAAGCTCATTCTGCTGCATCAGCTCACGCCCCAGAATGCTGTTGTTTTCCGAGGTGCTGCTTTGCTTGCCTTTCGTGCGGTTCTGCCCTTTGACATCAATCGTTTCCTTTCCGAGCTGCTCAGAAATGGATTTGAGCGTGGTTTCTTCTTTACCGCCCAAAAAGATCGTGGAATCGCAGTTTCCGGTGATGACCTCCCATGTTTTTTCATACCTTGCTTTGAGCTGCGCGAGATTCTGGATAATCACATTCAGGCTCATGCCCATAGACCGGACAAAGGCGATTACTTTGTCAAAGTCCGGAATTTGCCCGATATTGCTGAACTCGTCCATGATGCAGCGCACATGACACGGCAGCGTCCCGTGGTACTTGAAGTTCGCACGGTTCGACAGCGTATCGAATAACTGCGTATACATCATGGAGGCGAGGAAATTGTAGGTGGCGTTGGTCGCGGAAATGATGATAAACAGCGCCGTCTTCTTATCGCCGAGCGTTTCCAGATGCACATTGTCACAGCAGGTCAGGTTTTTGAGGTTCCGCAGATTGAACCAGAATGTCTTTACATTTGCACTCGATACAAACGACTGACCCGTTTCCTCCGGTGCGTTGCGGATTTCCTTATACAGCCGGTATGCCAGCGTATCCGGCTTGCGGCGCTGCAATTCCAGAAACTCACGGTCAAGCGGACAAAGGAAACCTTTTTCCTGTCTCTCCGCAAATGCTTCATCGGATTCACCGGGATTCTGCGTCAGAAAGAACCCGTCCGGCTTCTGCGAACCCTGCGGCGGATATTGCAGCCCGCGCATTTTCTCCGTAATCGCGTAGAAATTGAGGTTTGTCTCATCGCGTGTGCCGGGAATGATTTTGCCGTTTTCGTCGAACAGCGCGTTATATTCAGACTGCTCAATCAGCAGAAACATCAGCGCCAGCAGCACGGTCTGACCTTTCTGTGACCAGAAGTCATCCTTTTCGCCGTCGCCCTTTGTCGCCTGAAACAGCACATCCGCAATTTTCTTGACATTGTCCTCGCAGAGATCGCCGCTGTGATCATAGATGTAATGGAACGGGTTATAGTTGTTGGAATGCTCCATCTGAATCGTGTTAAATACGCGGACTTCATAGCCCGCTTCTCGCAATAGCTTCGCTGTTGCCTGATAGATTTCGCCTTTCGGATCAGTGATGACGAACGAAGTGTTGAGTTGAAGGATGTTGGTAATAACCCAGAACAGCGTTTTGCCGGAGCCGGAACCGCCAATCACAAGGGTATTCAGATTCAGCCGGTGCTGTTTCGTATTCAGGGCAAGGTAGACATCCTTTGCCAGCACGATATTGTAATCGACTTGGGCGCAGATGAATTCGCCCTTGTCATCGTAGAGATACCCGCCGTTTTCATCCCGCAGCGCCAGCTGATACGGCTTTTTCTCCTTTTCTGCGAGCGCACGGACTTCCTTCTCATCCGCCCACTTTGCAGAGCCGTGCTCCGTACCGCGCCGGTGCAGGCGCTTCGGTTCTTCGCTGTACTTGTAGAGGGCGAAGATGCCAATCACGCATACACCGACAAACAGCATTTTCGGTGCATAACCGTCTTTATTTGAGATTGCTGAGAAAATGGCAGCCGGATGCGACAGGACATAATGCAGTGCCGGACTGATCTTGCTGCCGTCAATGGAGCCGTCCTTCCCGATCGCATAGTCAAAAGCAGCGCCGAGCACAACACAGCCGATCAACAGGACAACCCCGATCACGCAAAGCACGATCAGGGTTGTCTTGTCTATTTTCTTTCGGGGATGCGGGACGCTCAGTTTTTGGCTCATCTTCTCGCCCCTCTCGGCGCGGGCTTCGGCATATCCGGGATGTCCGGAGCATCAGGAACCGGCAGATCGGGCTTTGCATCGGGCAGCGGTGTTTCCTTGTGCAGTTCATCCAGCACATTGCCGTCCGGATGCAGCTCGTGACCGTTGCCGTGTGCTGCGATATCCTCTGCTTCCGGCAGTTCATCGGCTTCTCTGAGCATTTCTGTATCTGCGAGATACTGCTCGTATTCCTCCTGACTGCCAAAGGTCAGCACCGCGTCCTTGTCCATGCCAGACGCTTCGAGCATTTCTGCCTTGAGTGCCGTCCATGCGGTTTTGCCGTCCTCTCCGCGTACAGGCTTGCCGATCGCATCCGTCGTTTCCGCGTCCGTGAACGCTGCGAGCTGCTTGTCGCCATCGCGCACAGTATAGTCATGAACCACACGCGAGCCATTGTGTCCTCCTTCCACCACAATATGTTTCTGCGGTTCTGCCGCGCTGCATACGATCATCGTGTCGATTGCGCGTTCCTCGCGGTCGGTCAGGTGATTCATCGCGGTATTGAAGTCGGTCTGCTGCGCCTGAACTGCCGCAACACGCTCCCTTACCGCATCCACGCGGATTTCCTGCGCTTTCTCGACCATCGTTTCCGCCGTCTGCGGAGATACGCCGAGACCGGCGATCTTCTCTGCCGCTTCCTGACGGTCTGCCGTAGAGAGAACCACAGACGCTTTGCCGTAGGCGACTGTCATGGAGTTTTGACGGACTTCCTCAATCCGCAGCACGGTTTCAGGGCTCTGCGCCTCCGCCTTGCTGTAAACCTCCTTTGCCATTGACTTCGCATCTGCCTCGCTCATACCGGCGTCCATATACATTGCGGAAAGGAAATGAAGCGTGCGCTTCTTGTCCGACAGCGTAAAATCCAGACTCTCGGTCTGCTCGTGCGGAATCGAGTCTCCCTTGTCCGTGATCTCCGTAGACCGGAACACAGTTTTGACGGAAAAGCTGTCTGTGCCGGTACGCTTGATGCTGTTCTCGACGGAATCCAGCGGCTTCTGCTTTGTTGTATACTCCATGCCGCTCGCGCCGGTGTATTTGTGTTCGATGATCTTCTCTGGCTTGAAGTCTTCCATCTTGAATGTTCGGTCAGCGGATAAGAGAGTCGTATCTTGTCGGGCATAGAAGTCTGTCACACGGTCAGCCTTGTCTGTCAGGGCATCAAGCGTTTTGCGGTCGGTGATGCCGAGCTGTTCGGTCAGCAGGCTGCGCATCTTTGCCCGCGTCATGTTCTGCGGCTCCAGTACGGCATATTTGCCGGACTGATCGCGGAATACCACACGCGGTTTTTCGTCCTTTTTCGGCTGGACATACCAGCAGCTATACGGCTTTGCGTAAACGCTTTCGCCCTCCAGCGTGACATTACTTTCGATACGGGAGAACTCATTTTGTGCGCTGCCGCTGAAATACCGTTCCTTCTGCTTCCCTTTGAGCGCTTCCTGTCCGAATTTGGCCGCTGCGAGATCTGCCTTGACCGGATCATAGCCAAACTGCGTCTGAATCTGCTGAGATACGGCTGCCTTATCCGGAATCTCATCGAAAGAGATTTCTCTGCCGGAATGAAGGTCTTTCAGGGTGTAGAAACCGTTTTCATCTTTGTCAAAGGAAAAATGCTTTTCGATCTCCTTGCACTTGGCGACAAATTCCTCGCGGACAATGCGCACCGCATCCTGATGCTTCACATCGTGCAGGCAATACTGATCGCCCGACTTTGTTTCGACGAAAACCGCAGGCAGGTCATGCGCTTTCAGCATTGCTGTCAGGTGGGGAACTTCCCATGGCTGTACCTTGAAATTGCCGAGTGTTTCCGGCTGTACGGCAATCTTTTCCTTCACGCATTCCGTGCAGATCTGCTTGAAGATCGGCAGATCGCCGCTGCGAACATTCGCATAGAGATTGTTTTTTCCTTTCGTATTGGAAAAAGCGACCGGTATGCCGTACTTCTTCGCAGCTCGGGCGATTGCTTTGCGGTCCTCCTTCGAGATGCCGTGCTGTGACACCGAAAGCGATTCACCGGTATTGCGGGCATTCTCGGCAAGATCTTTCAGGCTGACCTCGCCGGGCTTGATATTTGTGAGATTCGTGGAAGTCACGCCAGTCTTTGCCTTGTCTGAGCCGTGCCCGCCGGATGCTTTGATCTGTGCCTTTGCCCGCGCCCGGTCATGCTCCATGCCGAGCAGTTCGCGGAACAGGCGGCCAACAGAATCCAGCACCGACTTGAAAGCGGAAAGTGCCGCTTCTGCTGCTTTTTCAGACACTTGCATCGAAACGGCAGTCACATCTTCGCTCATGTTCATAGGCTTATACCTCCTTCAAATGGGCATAAAAATAGCCCGATATTATAATAGTAATGGGCTTCGCACATCATAATATCGGGCTTGAAAAAGAATATTCAGTTGTCAAGTTGCATTTACCGGCAAGAATTCGATCTGATCGAAATGCTATTTTTGCCGATAACAGTATGCGCTCAGTCATTCTCGGTCGGATAAAACAGCTTTTCTGTCTCGTCCGCAACCACAACGGTCAGTACAAGAAGCTGGGGCTCATATCGGTTATAGGTGATAAGCGGCGCGTATTCGTCATCGACCAGCACACCGCAAACCTGCGGGAGCATATCGTCATTCAGCATGAAAACGGTATCGTCCATCGGCGCGTCATCGTCATCCGAATCCGGCTCGAAAACGCCGGGAATCTCATAGGGATTGAAGTCCGGGCAAGTGTTGATGTAGCGCTGCAAGCTGTTCGCCTCGATAAAATACTTTGCGTTTTCGTCCTTGAGCACAAGGAACGGGCGACCGCTGCAAAAAGCACGCTGGCAGATACGGTTCATGAACGGCAGGCTGTAGCCGAGCTTGGCTGCTGCGGCGGGCATAGAATAGAGTTTGAGTGTCATAATCATTTCTTTCATATTGGTAATCCTCCTACTTCTCGGTTGCTCCGGTTCGGAGCACGTTCTTCGATTGCCTGCGGTTATGGCAGGCGGCTGACTAAGGCTATTGTTTACATCGGCATCGCTTCCGGCAACAGGGCAAAAGAAAAGCCCGGTGATTCAAGGTTGAAAGACCGGGCGGGTGGATACTATTCAATTTTAAGGTGTTCATTTCGTTGTCATCTTGCACAAGAGATATTCAGGAAATTGAAGTACAAATCTATGCGAAAACACGCCTTTTAGCAGTTCCCACAAAAATAGATCTGAAATCATCGTATTTACGAAAGTTTCCGCATAAGTGAGGGCTGGTGTATGCGTTTTGTGGGAACTGATTTTGTGGGAACTTTCGTGGGAACTACCCCTGAAAATGGGCTCAAAATGGGGTATTTTGGTTCTTTTTTCGGAAATTATTTTCGAGCTCAAAGACATGAAAAATGTCCTAGATGCTTGATTTTCACGCATCTAGGACATTTCACAAAAGCGGAAAGAGAGGGATTCGAACCCTCGGTGCGCTATTAACGCACACACGATTTCCAGTCGTGCGCCTTAGACCAGCTCAGCCATCTTTCCATAATGGTTTCTGCTGTCATCGCTCACCCTATCAGGCGAGAAAAAAAGAGTGGTGCGAGTGACGGGACTTGAACCCACACGCCCTTTCGAGCACTAGCACCTCAAGCTAGCCTGTCTGCCAATTCCAGCACACTCGCATTCACTACCTGATTATTATAGCAAAGAATCCCCGAAATGTCAAGGGGTTTTCTTGAAATCGGCACATTGTACAAATTTCGCCGACATTTCGGGGGCGTCGCTCATCTTTCTTTCAGTTTGCCGCAAAAAGCACCCGTTTCAGCAGCGTGAGATCCTTTGCGTTCAGCTTTTTGCTGCTGTCCATGTCCCCGCGCAGAGCCTGCGCCTCCGTCAGCACAGTCTCCCGCATGAGATGCTGCATCAGCAGCACTGCATCGCTGAGCGTCACGGCGCCGCTGAGATCCACATCTCCCATCAGGAGCACCGGCAGATCTGTCCCGCCGGTTGTAGTCGAAGTCGTCGTCTCCGTCGAGGTCTGTTCCGGCACCTCCGCAAGGCTCGGTTCCACATCATACCACCAGTCCTCCCACGGATTCCCCGCACGCTGTGCCGCAGCTGCTTCCGCCTTTGTCCATGTGAACACGTTGTCGTAAAGATGCCCGTTTTCATAATACCACTGTGCCAGCGCCGCGCCTTCATCGGGATAATTCGCGTAATAGCCGTCATCCCCGGCATATGCCCAGCCGGTATTGTGCCCCTTCAGCGCATGCCGCACGACCTGCCAGCCGGTCCAGTTGTAGTCTTCGATCGCGGAACGGATAAAATGAATGATCTTGCGGATGCCCATATGATTGGAAATGATCGCATCGTAGAAATTCTCCTGCGTGAGGTCATACCACTCAAGCTCGGGCACATCCGCCTCCTGCATGAAGCTCGTGCCGGGATCCCGGAAGGCTGTCACCGCAGTTTGCAGCGTACCGTAGGCATGTGCCGAGCTGACGCCGAATCCCTCCGAGAACGCGGTCTCAATGTCTGCACCGTCACCGTTGCCGCCGAGTGTGGATTCCAGCGTACCGACGCCGAGAAACAGTGCATAGACCTTCTCGCGCTCGGTCTGTCCGAAGCGCACAGAGATGAGATCCCAGTGCTCGTCAATTTCCTTATACAGCGCATATTTGCACTGCTGCACGGTCATATTGTGTGCGAGCGTGCGCAGCTCAGAAACAGATGTGCCCTCCGGCGCCATGCGTTCCCCGAAGCCGAAGGGATTGCCGACGCCCTCCGCCTGCACATTGCGGCTCGGGTCATGCGCGATCTCCCCCTCTGCCGAGACCTTCACCCCGCACGGCATGCAGAGCATTGTGCCTGCACAAAGCGCCGCGCTGATTCTTTTGAAAAACTGCCTTTTCATATCCAATCCCCTTTTCTGTGTTATAGTTGATCAGCCGATGACAAAGCTGAGTACGAACATTTCATCATCTGTATAGTAGTTATAGGCGGTATACTCCAGTCCGGGAACGCTGCGGATCTGCCCGTTCTCGATCAGATCCTGCATCGCGGCGGCGTATGCCTCCGCAGACCCGAACATGAACTCCATCTTGCCTGCGGGATCCGCACTGTACATCGCGCTGATCTGTGCCAGCACCGCAGCGCGGTCATAAGTCTCAAAGTAACGTCCCTGCCGCACAAACCAGTTCAGCTCCATCGAGCTGCACTGCGGCACAAAGAGATTGTCGTCATCCAGTGTGCGGGTGCGGAAAATATGCGCATCGTCGAGCAGAAAGTAGGTATGCTTCTTGTTGTCACCCGCGATTGTCTCGCCGCCGGTCGAAATTGGATCGTCCCATGTGACATCGACCCAGTAATAGCTGCCGCCGATGCTGATATAATTCCACGCATGCGAATTCCGTGCAATGCCGGACACCGTGCCGCACTCAAATCCGAGCGCCTGCATCAGATACTGATAGGCTCTGGCATAGCCCTCACAGACAGCGCTTTCCTGCACGATACAGCCGTAGGCAGTGTGAACCAGCGCCGTCTCCTGCAAATCCACGCTTGCCTCGTCATAGACGCAGTGATCGACCAGATAATCGTGCACATAGAGCGCCTTTTCATAGTCCGAAAGACCTTCGGGCATCTGCGAAAGGATCGCGGTGCCGGCTTCTTCCAGTGCAGTCACTGCCTGTAAATACTGATCCTCCGGCAGATTGCGGAACGGCGAAAACGTCACGGTAGTATCAGAGCCGAGCGTTTCTGTCTGGAATCCGTTGACCCAGAAATACTGCGGATAGGATTCCCGGACACGGTAGATCGCGGCTTTGATTGCCTCGAAATCCGAATAGCCCTTCAGGTCGAGCACACATTTGCCGAGCCGAAGCTGCGAGACAATCTCTGCCTCCAGCGGATCGGCAGGATCCGGGCGCTCGAAGGAGAACGGCAGCGCCGGCGCAGCAGCCGCAGCCGTAGTCTGTGTCTGCAAGCCGCTCATCATACCGCTGACGGCACTTCCGATCGCAGAAAACGCATCGCTGACCGCAGGCTGGAGATCCTTGCCGATCTCCCCGAGCTTTCCGAGCCCCTCCGTCAGCTTGCTGAGATCCACAGGTGCCGCGATGTACCACACATCGTCGATTCGGATCATCCTGACCTCACGCTCCTCGGTGACCTTTTCCGTCTTGGTCTTCTTCCCGCTCCGCACACGCGAGGTATAGGTGTATTCGACGGTCAGTACCACGGTGTCCTCGTCAATCCGCTCTCTGCCCTTGAACTTGACGCTGAGCCTTGTCTTGTTTTCCTTATCATCAGCTTCCTCCTGCGCCTTCTCCGCAACATTGCCGATCAGCGTGCCCCAGAAGGTCGATTCCATGATCGCATTGCCGGCAGCCTGCGCCGCATCATATGCTTTCTGCACGCTGGGCTCATAGCATTCGATCATCTGATCCTGATCATGATGATTATAGGCACTGACATACTTGCGGATGGTCGCCTCTGCCTTCGGCTTCCCGCCGCAGCCGACACATACGATCAGCACGATCAGCGCAAGCGATAAGATCCTGAGCTTCATACCTGTTCCTCTGTCTTTCCCAATTCTCTGTGACCGGCAAGTTATTCTGCCGCGTCCTGCACTTATTATACCACGCCCGCCTGCATTTTGCAAGAGGGAGAGACAAAATCCGCTGCCGCAGCAGCAGGCGGGGTTTCACGGCAGCTTCCCAATAAATCTGTGCAATAACTATTGACTGTTCAGCTGAAATATTGTATAATATACAAAACGGCCGGGAAGGCGGCTGTTTCAAAGTATCATTTCGGAGGTAACATATGGATCAGAAAGCGATGTATTCGATCAGCTACGGGCTCTTCGTTGTGACTGCCGCATCGGGAGGCAGAGACAACGGCTGCATCACCAACACCCTCGCGCAGGTGACTGCTGAGCCGAACCGCGTATCCCTGACCGTCAACAAGGCAAATCTCACGCATGATATGATCGCGGAGAGCGGCAGCTTCACCGCCTCTGTCATCAGCACAGACGCAGATTTTGCGCTGTTTCAGCATTTCGGCTTTCAGTCCGGCAGAGATGCGGACAAGTTCGCAGATTACAAGGACTGCCGCCGCGGCGCAAACGGTGAGATGATCGTGACCGCGGGCACCAATGCCTTCATCTCCGCAAGGGTCTGTCAGAGCATAGATCTCGGCACGCACACCATGTTCATCGCGGATGTCACCGATGCGGAAATGCTTTCCGGCAAACCCTCCGCGACCTACGCCTACTACCTGAGCGACATCAAGGCAAAGCCCGCGGCAGTCGGCAAAACAGCAGACGGCAAAACGGTCTGGCGCTGCGTGATATGCGGCTATGAATATGTCGGCGATGAGCTCCCCGCAGATTTCATCTGCCCTGTCTGCAAGCATCCCGCCTCCGACTTTGAGAAGGTCACAGAAACCGCAGACGAAGACGCCGTGCCGGTCGGAAAAACACCGGAAGGAAAGACAATCTGGCGCTGCACGATCTGCGGCTATGAATATGTCGGCGATGTGCTCCCGGAAGATTTTGCATGTCCGATCTGCGGTGTGCCCGCGTCGGATTTTGAGAAGGTCGAAGGATAAGATCAGCGCCCCGGTTCCGTAAGAGCCGGGGCGCTCAGTCTGTCGATAAAGTCCAAAAATCGCGAATCGCAGGGCGATTCGCCTAGGGGCGCCCTCTATCGCAGGGCTCCCCTCTCTCAAAAAACATCCACTGGATGCTTTTTGAGATTCACCCTTGCGGAGCT
>JAEEXH010000043.1 GCA_016291435.1 Oscillospiraceae bacterium | reverse complement strand
AGGAAGGAGCTTTCTGGATTTTCGACAACTCCTGCTCCCGGGAACACCGCGCCCGGACCGTACCAGAGCGCCGTGTTCATCAGCGCACCTGTCTCTTCGGAATACTGCGTGAAGGTGGTTGAGCCGTGCGACACAAAATAGCAGGGCTTTGCGACAGTCTCGGTGCCGTCCTGCTCTGTGCGGTTCGGATCGCGCGTAAAATCGGCATTTTCGAGGATGAGCGGTGCATCGCTCTTCATGCGCAGCTTCATATAGGAGATGCCGGTGTAACAGTCGATATACATGCCGCCCGGAATCACAGCGTCGGCGTCTGCGAGCGAGGATGCGGTGAGATAGGTTTTCTCTGCGGACATGCGGAAGGTCATCACGCCGCTCTCTGCTGCCGATGCCGGCACGGAAACGGCACAGATCAGCGCGGAGAGTGTGCAGACTGCCGCACGGACAAGGATGCGCTTTTTCATAACAGTGTCTCCTGTGACATAGGATAGATGGCAGGGGAGGTGATCACATGGCTAAGCGAACGGTGCGCCGGGTTGTGCTCCGCGGCGGTACGCTGCCCTATGAGCGCCTGCTGCGTTCGGTGCGGTTCTCAGCAGAGACGGCTGCCTGCGGGAATGCTCTGATCGGGCAGGATGAGCTGGATGGCGCCGTCGGGGGCTTCGGCAGAGCAGATCATGCCGCAGCTCTCGAGCCCGCAGATCTTGCGCGATTTGAGGTTCACGACGACCAGCACCTTCTTCCCGACTAATTCCTCGGGCTTGTAATACTGCGCGATGCCGGAGAGCACCTGCCGCTCGCCGATGCCGTCAAACAGCGTGAAGCAGAGCAGCTTGTTCGATTTTTTCACCTTTTCGCAGGTGCGCACCTCTGCCACGCGGATATCGGACTTTGTGAAGGTATCGAATTCGATCTCCGGCTCAAAGGGTGCCGCTGCGGGTGCTTCGGGCTCTGCGGGAGTGTGTGCGGCGATCATCTCCGCGATGAACTTCTCCGCGTCAATGCGCTCGAACATCGGCTTTGCTTCGCCGACATTTGCGCCGTACTGCACGCCGCCGAACACCTGATAGTGCTTGAATTCGCACTCCTCTGCGGCAAGCTCCGCGGTCTCCGGGACATGCGAGAGGATCTTCTCCGCGGTTGCGGGCATAAAGGGCTTCAGCATGCCGCCGATGATGCGGATGCCGGAGAGCAGGTTATAGAGCACCTTTGCAAGGCGCGCCTTCTGTGCCTCGTCCTTTGCAAGCACCCACGGTGCGGTCTCGTCGATATACTTATTGCAGCGGCTTGCCAGCGTCATCACTGCCTCAAGCGCATCTGCGATGCGGAAGCTGTCAAGCGATGCGGCAACGGCATCTGCGGTCTGCTCCGCGACTTTCTTCAGATCGGCATCGCAGTCCTCGGCGGGTGCGCTTTCGATCATATCCTGTGCGGGGACAATGCCGCCGAAATATTTGTTGACCATCGCGACGGTGCGGTTGACGAGATTGCCGAGCGTGTTTGCAAGATCGGAATTGAAGCGCTCAATCATGTTCTCGTAGGTGATGGAGCCGTCTGCTGCGAAGGGCATTTCAGAGAGCAGGTAGTAGCGCACGGCATCGACGCCGAACTTCTCGACCAGCTCATCTGCATAAATGACATTGCCGCGGGACTTGCTCATCTTGTCATTGCCGAAGAGCATCCACGGATGACCGAAGACCTTTTTCGGGATCGGCTCGCCGAGCGCATGCAGCATGATGACCCAGTAGATGCTGTGGAAGCGGACAATATCCTTGCCGATGACATGCACATCTGCCGGCCAGTATTTCTTGTAGAGCTCGCCGTGATTGCCGTCCGGCTCATAACCGAGCGCGGTGATATAGTTCGAGAGCGCGTCGATCCAGATATAGATGACATGGTTCGGATCAAACGGCACAGGGATGCCCCACTTGACCGTTGTGCGGGAGACGCAGAGATCCTGGAGACCCTTCTTGATGAAGTTGTTGAGCATTTCCTTCTTGCGCGCTTCCGGGTAGATGAAATCGGGGTGCTCCTCGATATACTGCTCGATCCAGTCCTGATACTTGGAGAGCTTCAGGAAGTAAGCCTCCTCCTTCGCATCGCGAACCTCTCTGCCGCAGTCAGGGCACTTGCCGTCCACAAGCTGCGACTCGGTCCAGAAGCTCTCGCACGGCGTGCAGTATTTGCCGACATATTCACCCTTGTAGATGTCGCCCTGATCGTAGAGCTTCTGGAAGATGCCCTGCACTCTGCGGACATGGTCGGGGTCAGTCGTGCGGATGAACTGGCAGTAGGAGGTATTGAGCAGATCGCAGATTGCACGGATCTCGCCTGCGATTTTGTCAACATGCTCCTGCGGCGTGATGCCGGATTCCTTTGCGATCTCCTCGATCTTCTGCCCGTGCTCATCGGTGCCGGTGAGGAAATATACGTCATAGCCCTGCATCCTGCGGAATCTTGCGAGCGCGTCGGTCATGACGATCTCGTAGGTGTTGCCGATATGCGGCTTGCGCGAGGTATAGGCAATGGCGGTTGTCAGATAATAGGGTTCATGCATGAAGCATAGCTCCTTTCTCATGTGTAAAGTGATACACTATATTATAACATATATGCACGCAAAATGCAAGTAAAAAAAACGGCAGGGGAATGAATCCTCTGCCGTTTTCGGTTTATGAAAGCATATCAAACAGATTCTGCGTCTTGGAGCGCGTCATGATATTGCTCGTTGTCATGCAGAAGAGCAGATCGGTCGCGCCCTCATTCTTGATGAACTGGATCGGGTCGATGTCGAAATAGCGGAAATCGCAGACCACGATCTTGTCAAAGCTGTGCGTGAGGAATGGCACGAGCGCATTGCCGAAGCTGTCCTTGAAGATCACGAGTGTTCTGCCGGTGCCGGCATTCGTGTTGACCTCATAGATGATGTTGTCGGTGCCGCCGAAGATCTGGTAGCTGGAGCCGATGGGCAGTGTCTCCTTGAGCAGGCTGCCGGCTCTCGGATTGCGGTATGCGGTATCATAATAGGTACAGCTCACCTGCGCGAGATTTGCTGGCTTATAATAGGTGAAGGTCTCCGGGTAATCCGCGAGCACATTGACCTTGTTGACGCGGTAGAACGCGCCGACATAGCCCGTCCGCGTGACCGCCTCATAGGTGTTCAGCGGTGCATAGGGCACGCCTGCCTGCTGCGCAAAGACCGCGCCTGCGTAATAGGCGCCGAGCGGGAACCAGTGGTAATCCGTGCGGGAATAGATCGGCTCATCCTTATGCGCTGCCATCGTGTAGACCAGCGGAATGCCGGTGACGCCGCTGAGATTCGACTGGATGTAGCTGAAAATCTCATCCTGTGTGCCGTTCGGGACAGGCACATCGGCAGGCTGATAGACCGCCTGCGAGGAGGGTGCGGGCATCGCCCAGACATTGACGCCGGCGCCGAGCCGCTCCTTCCAGGTGTTTGCGGCATCCGCGAAGAGCTTTGCCACATTCTTGTTGCCCCAGAAGACCTCGATCGCACGCGGGTGATCGGTGCCGTAATCGACGACATTGACGCCGTTGATCTGGGTCGTGATGCCCTGTGCGGGCTGCGTCTGCACGGTGGTTTCCGCGGCAGATGCGGGATGCGAGCTCTGCGGTGCGGTCGGCTGCGTGACAACCGGCTGCGTCACGGCGGGCTGCGTGTTCTGGTGCTGCTGCTGATGCTGCTGCGAGGAGCCCGCGGTATGCTGCGAGGAGCTCTGCATGCCGGAAGTGATCCCGGTCGTATCCGCAGAAGCGGTGCTGTCCGCCGTGCCGGTGGTATCCGGCGCCTGCTGTGTTTCCGTATCTGCTTCTGCGGTTGTTTCTGTCTGCGTGTCCGCCGCCGAGGTCGTGGTCTGCACCGCGGAGGCGGTTGTTATATCTGAAAGGCTGCCGTCCTGCACGCTCAGCTCTCTGCCGCAGGCGGTCAGCCCGAGCAGCGTGAGCAGCGCGAGAAACGCGCCCTGTTTTGCCTTAGTTTGCATTCTGATACGTCCTTTTTATTGTTTTTCAAAATCCATATCACGAAGACTTTTCCACGGTTCCCTGATATCTGTGACCGGGAAGATGAGATCTGCACCGCCGCCGCTGATCGTGAGCTGACATTGCAGTGCGCAGGTGCCGTCGTCATTGCGTGCCGAGATGAACTCCACGGTGCCGCTGAGGGAAGCTGTCCCGGTGTCATGCGTAAAGCTGCCGTCCGATTCGATGGAGATTGTCTCTGCGCCGAAGATGTCACGGGTGTAGGTGCCCGCAAGATAGGGGTAATACTGCTTCATCTGTGCTGCATCGGCAACAATGGCTGCTTCGCTGCGGAAGACCGTGCTGCCGGCAGTCAGTTCGTCCTTCAGATCGGTGACAGGCAGCGGCATGTTGGCGGAACAGCGATAGATCAGCGAGCCCTCAATGTCATAGAAGCAGCAGAGGGTCTGACCGTTTTCCGTCTCTGTGCGGACCGTTCCGCTTGTCATGCTGACAGAAGCCGGCTGCCCGGGCGTGCGGTCCTCATACACTTCGGTGAAGCGTCCGTCATAGTCAATGGTCATGCGGGCTTCTCTGAGGTCGCCGTTTCTGTACCATGTGCCTGCGAGATCGGTCACAGAAATCTCCTGCGCCGCAGGAGATGCGGCTGTTGTCTCCGCGGGTGCTGTTGTGTCTGCGTTTGCTGTCTCTGCGGGTGCTGTTGTGTCCGCGTTTGTCGTCTCTGCCGGAGCGGCTGCTGTGTCTGCCGCAGAGACCGTCGTATCCGAAGATGCAGCGGTCGTCTCCGGCTGGTGCGCGAGGGTGCTTTCCGTGCCGGTGCATGCCGTCAGTGCGGCAGATGCGAGCAGGCACAGGAACAGTGCGGTATGTTTCTTCATAACGGTACCTCCCTCGGGACAGAGCGTGCAGCACCCGCTCTGAAAAAAACGGGCGCTGCTTTGTCTCAGTTATGCCTTTGCGATCTTGACGGTGATCTTGCCGCCGTCGGTCTCGACCTCAGCGGTTGCGGCAGGGCTTGCGACCTTGCCGACGGAGCCGAGCGTCTCACCGCAGATATAGTCGGTGTAAGATTCAGGATAATCGCCCTCGATCTCAAGCACGATGCGGTCTGCGATATCGAAGCCGCTCTGCTTTCTGGCATCCTGAATGTTGCGGACCATGTCGCGTGCGATGCCTTCTGCACGGAGCTCCTCGGTAATCGTCAGATCAAGCGACACGACGATGCCGTGCTCGCTCATGATGTGACCGCCGTCCTTTGCCTGATAGGTGACCAGCACGATCTCGGGGTCGAAGGACTCCTCCTTACCGTCGATGGTGAGCACCGCAGCATCCTCCGTGAGGCGGAATGCGCCGGTCTTGATCGCCTTGATCAGCACCGGGATGCGGCTCTGATACTTGTCGCGGATTGCGTTGAAGTTCGGTGCATACTGCATCTTAGCGATCGCGGAAACATCGTCCACGACCTCGACCTGCTTGACATTGAGCTCCTCGGCGATGATGTCGGTGAAGCGGGCGATGATCGCCGCAGCATCCTTCGAGACCGCAGCGACACGGAGGGTCGAGAGCGGCTGACGGATCTTCACATTGTTCTTGTTGCGCAGTGCATGTGCGAGCGAGATGACATCGCGGGTGAGCTCGGTCTCATGCAGCAGTGCCTTGTTCTCATACTTTGCAGGGATCTGCGGGAAGCGGGTGAGGTGCACGGAATCCTCATCGGTGAGGTTGCGGTAGAGATAATCGGAGAGGATCGGCGCAGCCGGTGCAAAGAGCTTGCAGGTATTGACGAGCACATAGAGCAGCGTGTCGTAAGCATTCTTCTTGTCGGCAGTCATCTCGCTGCCCCAGAAGCGGCGGCGGGAGCGGCGGATGAACCAGTTGGTGAGACCGTCCATCAGCACGGCAAGGCTGTCGGTGTAGTGATTGACGAAATACTGCTGCATGTTCTCCTGAATCTTCGTCTGGGTCTCATAGAGCAGCGCGAGGATCCACTTGTCGAGCTCGTTGTCGGAATCGGGCTCCGGCAGCGTCTCAGGATGATAGCCGTCGATGTTTGCGTAGGAAATGAAGAAGTTGCAGGCATTCCAGAGCGGCAGGATGAAGGTCTGGAGCATCTCCTGAATGCCGGAATCCTTAAAGCGCAGGTCGCCGACGAGCATTGCATTCGACTGGAACAGATAGAGACGGAACGCATCCGTGCCGAACTGCTTCATGAGCTTCATCGGGTCGGTGTAGTTGTGATTGGACTTCGAGAGCTTCTTGCCGTTCTCGTCCAGGATCGTGCCGTGCACGACGCAGTTCTTGAAGGCGGGCTTATCAAAGAGCGCTGCTGCCATGACATGCAGATAGTAGAACCAGCAGCGGATCTGACCGGTGTATTCGACGATGAAATCGCAGGGGAAGTGCGACTCGAACCACTCCTTGTTCTCGAAGGGGTAGTGTTTCTGCGCAACGGGCATCGAGCCGGATTCAAACCAGCAGTCGAGCACCTCGGGGACTCTGTGCATGGTGGCGCCGCACTTGCAGGGGAAGGTGACCTCATCGACAAACTGTCTGTGCAGGTTCGTGAGATGCACGCCCGAGCGCTCCTCGATCTCCGAGATGGAGCCGAGCACGACGCGCTCATGGCACTCCGGGCACTCCCAGATCGGGATCGGGGTGGACCAGTAGCGGTTTCTGGAAATGTTCCAGTCGCGGGCATTTTCAAGCCACTTGCCGAAGCGGGACTCCTTGACGGAATCCGGCACCCAGTTGACATCCTTGTTGAGCTCGATGAGACGCGGCTTCAGCTTCTCGATGTCGAGATACCATGCGTCCATTGCCTTGTAGATCAGCGGCTCGCGGCATCTCCAGCAGTGCGGATAGTTGTGCTCGATCGTGCCGTCTGCGACTGCCTTGCCGTTATCGTAGAGGAAGCGGATGACAGTCGGGTTCATTTCGATGACGGTCTTTGCGTCGGTATCGGTGTAGAAATCGGTGACTTCCTTTGTGAAGTGACCCTTCTCATCGACCGGGTTCACGACCGGGATCTTGTGGCGGCGGCAGGTCCAGTAGTCATCCTCACCGAAAGCCGGTGCGGTGTGAACGATGCCGACACCTTCATCAGAGCCGACATAATCCGCGGTGACAACACGGAATGCGCCCTGCTCTGCCATATCTGCGAAATAGGGGAACAGCGGCTCATAGGTCTTGCCGACGAGCTCCGTGCCCTTGCACTCCTTCAGGATCACGGGCTTCTTGCCGAAGATCTTGGGGAAGTTCTTGAGCGTATCCTTGCAGGCGATGAACACTTCGCCTTCGACCTCAACATAGGCGTAGTTCAGGTTCTCGCCGACTGCGAGGCAGAGGTTCGAGGGGAGCGTCCACGGCGTGGTTGTCCACGCGAGGAAATAGACCTGCTTGCCGTCGAGCTGCTCATCGGTCTTGAATTTGCAGATGATCCATCTGTCCTGACGCGGTCTTGTGGAATCGGACTCACGGGTATCGGAGATGGAGAGCGAGGTTTCGCAGCGGCAGCAGTACGGGGTCACGCGGTAGTCGCGGTAGATGAGCCCCTTGTCATAGCACTGCTTGAATGCCCACATGACGGACTCCATGTAGGAGAGATCCATCGTCTTGTAAGCGCCGTCGTAATCGACCCAGCGTGCCATCTGCTCGACATACTCGCGCCATGTCTCGTTGTTAGCGGAGACGATCTCGTGGCAGCAGTCATTGAACGGACCGATGCCGATGGTGCGCTCGATCTCGGTCTTGCTGTCAACGCCGAGCTTCTTTTCCGCCTGTGTTTCGATCGGCAGGCCGTGGCAGTCCCAGCCCCAGACGCGGGGGACAGAGTAGCCCTGCATCGTCCAGTAGCGTGCGATCAGATCCTTGATGAAGGAAACGAGCACGGTGCCGTGGTGCGGGATGCCTGTCGGGAAGGGGGGGCCGTCATAGAAAACGGTCTCCTCAGCCTGTCCTGCGTGAACAGATTTCTCAAAAACCTGTTCCTCTTTCCAGCTCTCGAGCATCGCCTTCTGGATCCCGGGGAGATCGGGGCGGCTGTCAAGCGGCTTGTAAGTTGCCATATTGTCCAACATCCTTTCCGGAAAAATTTGCATTCAGACACATGTTATAGTATAGCATATCGGCAGAGAAAAGTCAAGGGGAAACACATATATATAAATGTATCTGAAAGCCCGTGCCGGAACGCATCCCGCAATCCTAAACTGCATGTATAGTTTTCAGAGGAATTACAAATAGGAGTGAAAGCCGCCTGCTGCGCCCGTTTCCAAGATGTTTTCTTGAAATTTGTGCATAGTGTACAGGAATTCTACTGGATATTTTACAGTTCCTCCAAAGTTTGAAAAAGCCCTTTACAATCCGGCAATCTTGTATTATAATGATGCTAATGGAAAAATGCGCTATTCTGTGCGGAAAAACGCAAGATTTCATTACAGGCGGTATAATTTGAGGGCGATACGACAGTTCCGCGGATGCTGCACGGGAGCAGATGCGGGAAAACTGCGGATCGTTGGGGCGCCTGTGATTCACCACGGATATGAGCGGGACTGTACTGACCGCTTGTATAACAAAAAAACGGGAGGGTATTTTATGCACAAGAAATCCAAAGTGATCCTTGCCGGCGCGATGGCGCTTGCAATGATCGCGCCCACAGTTGCTACCATGGCAACGCCTTTGGTTGCTTCCGCAGGTCAGATCCTCGGCGAGACAACCTTCGATCACAAGGCGCTTCCGTGGCAGACCTGTGAGACGAGCCCTGCAAAGCAGGAGTTCGATGTCAAGGGTGGCGCGTTCCACATCACCATCCTTGAGCCGCTCGGCGGCGAGAAGTCCAAGTGGGACCTGCAGTTCAGACACAGAAACCTGAACTTCTACAAGGGTCACACCTACAAGATCAGCTGCGACATCAAGTCCAACAGAGCAGGCATGGAGATCTGCTCCAAGATCGGTCACATCTCCGGTAAGCTCGAGTGGTGCGACATGAAGGACGGCAAGTTCGTTGCAGGTCCGCATGTCTCCGATTCGCTCGATGACACCTCTGTTGTGAACAGCAACGGCTGGGGCAACGCTTCCCAGCTGACCACATCTTATCAGACCTTCTCCGGCGAGTGGACTCCGGAAAGAGACTACGAGGGCGCTGAGTGGGCATTCCATTTCGCAAAGGACACCAACGGCTACGGCGGCAACGCACAGAAGGGTGACGAGCTCTGGTTCGACAACATGTCGATCATCGACACCACCAGCAATCAGTATGACGCTGACCCGAATGAGTCCTACGGCATGACCAACCGCGACTATGCTGCGGCGAAGAACAAGGACGTTCAGGGCTCCGACGGAAAGACCGTCAACTTCATTTCCGTCAACCAGATCGGTTACTACTCCAACCTCGCAAAGATCGCGACGCTTGGTGATAACCAGGGCGATCCGCTCTACGGCATGACCAAGATCACGCTCTCCAAGGACAGCTACGAGTTCGAGCTGGTCGATGCAAAGACCGGCACCGTCGCTTACACCGGCACCACCGGCAAGAAGTTCTTCGACCCGGATTCCGGCGACAATGTCTGCAAGATTGACTTCTCCGACTTCACCACCGCTGGTGAGTACTATCTCCGCATAAAGGGTGAGGACTGGAGATCCTTCAAGTTCTATATCGGCGATAACATCTACTCCGATTCTTCGCACGATATGCTCACCAATGCACTGAACTACTTCTATCAGAACCGTTCCGGCATTGATATTGATTCGGCATACATCACCTCCGGCGACAAGAGCACCCTGGCACACGAGGGCGGCCATAAGGTCGATACTGCTTCCATCCAGAAGATCTGGAAGAACGAGTATGCTTCCAAGGACGAGGCAACCGGCACCTACGCTTCCTCCAAGCTGACCGCTTCCGGCGGCTGGTACGATGCAGGTGACCACGGTAAGTATGTTGTGAACGGCGGTATCTCCATCTGGACGCTCCAGAACATGTATGAGAGAGCAATCCAGACCGAGGAAGGCAAGAAGAAGTTTGCTGACGGCTCCGGCACCTGCGTGATCCCGGAGAGCGGCAACAAGGTCCCGGATGTCCTCGATGAGGCAGCGGTTGAGCTCGACTGGATCGCAAAGATGAAGGTCGAAGAGTCTGAGCCGACATGGGGCAAGGTCGCAGCAGGCCTTTACTATCACAAGCTCCATGACCACAAGTGGACCGGTCTTGCAACCAGACCGTGGAACTACGAAGATGAGTGGGAGACTGTCCGTATCGTGAAGCCGCCTACATTCGCAGCAACCCTGAACTACGCAGCTTGCGCAGCACAGGCAGCACGTCTCTGGAATGAGTTTGATTCCTCTAAGGCAGCAACCTACCTGAAGACCGCGAAGGAAGCATATCAGGCTTACAAGAAGTGGTACTATAAGGCATCTGCAACCGAGGAGACCAGAGAGGATTCTCTGTATGCTCCGATGTATCAGGCAAAGGGCGGCGGCCCCTACGGCGACAACGAGGTTCTCGATGACGCTTACTGGGCAGCTTGCGAGATCTTTGTCTCTGCAACCGCTCTGAGCGATGCAGATGCTTCTACCTACAAGACTGAGCTTGAGTCCTACAAGGACGCTTACAAGGTTACCACCAGAATCACCGGCGGTGAGAACGCTTCCGGCGAAGGTTCCTTCACCACATTCAACTGGGGCAACACTGCTTCCGCAGGTTCCCTGACTCTCGCACTCCACAAGGATATGCTCTCTGCTGCAGATGCAAAGACTGTTGAGGATTCCATCCTTGAGGCAGCCGGCGAATATCTCGCAGAAGAGGATAAGCAGGGCTACGGCATCCCGTACAAGTATGACGGCCCCGGCTACAAAGATCCGAACAACCTGCCTGATACCATCACCATTCATGGTTATGAGTGGGGCTCCAACTCCATGGTTATCAACAACCTGATCGTTCTGGCATATGCTTATGATCAGACCGAGGACACCAAGTACATGAACGGTATTGTTTCCGGCATGGATTACCTGCTCGGCTGCAACCCGCTGTCCTTCTCCTACATCACCGGTTACGGTTCCTACAAGGAGAAGAACCCGCACCACAGATATTGGTCCTATGAGCTCGACAAGACCCTGCCGATGGCACCTGACGGTGTTCTCTCCGGCGGTCCGAACGCAGGTCTCCAGGATCCGTATGTCCGCGCTCTGGCATTCGTCCCGGGCGAAGAGGGCAATCCTTCCCAGAGATGCTTCGTTGACTCCATCGAGGCTTGGTCCACCAACGAGGTGACCATCAACTGGAATGCTCCGCTTGCATGGATCGTTTCCTTCATGCAGGATGAAGCTACCGGTGCCAGTCAGGAGCAGCAGGACGACGACAAGATCGAGTGGGGCAACGCAGACTGCTCCAAGGAAAGCAACTTTGCTGAGCGCTGCTCTCTTACTGATGCTGTCATGCTGGCTAAGGCGATCGGCGGCGCGGCGGAGCTGAGCGTCCAGGGTTCCAAGAACGCTGACGTGAAGAACGACGGCACTGTGGACGGCTCTGACCTCACCATGATCCTCAAGTATCTGGCAGGTCTGATCGACTACTCCGACCTCGGCAAGAAGTAATCTTCCGATTCGGAAAGCGAAAGCCTAACACAAAGCACCCGATTCCATCATGGAGTCGGGTGCTTTTTTTATGATGTCGGTGCGGTTGTTTCCGCAGAAACGGAAGTGCTCTCAGGCATCGCGGAGGATGTACTGCCGGTTGTTGTTTCGGCAGGCAATGCGCTGCTGCAAACATAATCCGTGAAGGTGACGGTCAGCGGCTGCGCGGGGAGCGTGAAGGAATGCAGCTTTCCGTCGGCGGAGAAGGTGAGCGTATAGCTGCCGCCTTCGCAGTCGCCGGAGGTCTCCCATGTGCCATCATCGTTCTGCGTGCAGGGGATCGGATCGGTTCCGGCGAGACCGTCCAGCACCTCGGTGACATAGAGCAGCATTGTCTTTGCGCCGACCGCGGATTTCGGCACCGAGAAGGAAAGCCCCTTGTAGCTCGCGCTGACCGCATCGCCGTCAAGGGAGAGCACAACGCCTGCGAGTGCCGGCGGTTCGGTGAAGGTCATGTCCCAGACGCCGTCGCCGCCGCGTGATGCGCTGAGCGAGGCTTTCTGCCCGTCGGCGTATTCCATCTCCGCCTGCACGGTGTAGGCGGGATCCAGCACAGGCTGAAAATCGGATTCGGCAGTCACCCCGGCGCAGCCCGTCAGCAGGCAGACCGGCAGAGCAGCAAAAAGGACATTCCGTGCCCAGAGTTTCGGTTTCTGATACATAAAGCAGCCTCCAAAAAAGAATTGCTTTTGTACGACCTTCGCTTTGGGAGGAATGTCCTCATTTTTCGTTTTGTGCATCCCGATGAGACAGGCGCTCTCTGCATTATAGTATGCGCTGCGGGGATGCGATAGAACCGCGGTCAGGTGTCGTAATCGCCGAAGACCAGCGGGAGCTGCCGGATGAGGTCGCTCGGGAGCATTGCGCGGCGGGTGAATTCCGCAGCGGCGCAGTCACCGGCGAGACCGTGGAGATAGACGCTGATGCGTGCAGCATCCTCCGGCGTGATGCCCTGAGCCGCGAAGCTGCCGATCATGCCTGCGAGCACATCGCCGCTGCCGCCCTTGCTCATGCCGGAATTGCCGGTTGTGTTGACCGCAGCACGCTCAGCCGTGGCGACAATCGTGCCTGCACCTTTCAGCACAACGACCGTTTTCGGGAAGCGTGTCGCGAGGCGCTTGGCGGCAGAGAGACGGTCTTTCTCAATATCCGCCGTGGAAATATGCAGCAGTCTGCTCATTTCGCCCGGGTGCGGCGTCAGGATGACAGTCGCTTTTGCGCGGTGGAGAATGTCAATCTGGTCGGCGATCGCGTTGAGGCCGTCGGCATCCAGCACGATCGTGCAGGTGAGCTCTGCGATCAGCTTCTCGATCAGCATGCGTACAGAGACCGAGCTGCCGAGTCCGCAGCCGATGATAACGGCGCTGCATGATTTTGCGTATTCGAGGATGGTATCCGCGCCGTTCACGGTCAGGATGCCGTCTGCGTCGGTGGGCAGCGGGAGCATCATCGCTTCGGGCGAGCTCTGAATCAGCATGCGGCAGTTTTCGACAGAGGAGCCGAGGCAGTAGGTGCCGACGCCGCAGCGGAGTGCCGCCTGTGAGGCGAGAATCGCAGCACCGGGCATATTGCGCGAGCCGGCGATGCCGAGCAGCCTGCCGAACATTCCTTTGTGTGAGTGATCGGGGCGGGCGGGCATCACGCGCTGCACCTCATCCGCGTTGATATGCGTGACGGGATAGCGCAGGCCGTCAAAGGCATCCTGCGGAATGCCGATCTCAACGAGATAGACTGCACCGCTGTAAGAGGAGAGCGGCGCGAGGAACAGTCCGAGCTTTGCCGCACCGAATGTGACAGTCGCAGAGCAGCGCGGGGTGCCTTCGACAATGGTGCCGCTGAGCCCGCTGGCGCCGCTCGGAATATCGACTGCGATGATCGGCGCGCCGGTCTCTGCCGCGACTGCAAACAGCTCACGGATATAGGGGCTCAGCTCGCCGCGGAAGCCGATGCCGAACACGCCGTCAACGATGAGCTCTGCGCTGCGGGTTGCTTCGCGGATTTCCTCGGTATCATTCAGCACGCGGATATCCCGCATCTTGTAAAACTGCGTGTGTGCAGTACGGGTCTTGACCGGACCGTTTACCAGGCAGACGGTGACTTCAAATTTCGGAGAGAGCAGCCGTGCGGCGACAAAGCAGTCACCGGCATTGTTGCCGTTTCCGCAGAGAAACAGAATCCGCCCGGCACCTGCGTTTTCTGCGATGCTTGTCAGGTGCTCGGCGAGTCCCTTGCCTGCGTGCTCCATCATCATGTTGTAGGTGCAGCCTGCGGCATTTGTTTTTTCTTCCAGCTTGAGCATTTCAAGCGGCGTGACAAGTCTCATATGGTAACCCCCGCATTCTGTATGATTTCTTTGAAAGCTCCTGAATGGAATCTGCCTGCAAAAGGAGTATTATTCGGCGTCTTCTGCCGGCGGCTCATAGCGAAAGCCGAGATTGCGCGGCAGCTTCTTCGCGAGATAGAGCAGGATATCGGGATTCGGCGAGAGCAGCAGGCGGGTCTGGCCGTAGTCCTCATGGTCGAAATCCGCATAATAGGTGTTTGCATCTTGCTGTGCACAGGCGAGCACGAGCGTTGTGCCGCTGCCGATCGGATCCGCCTCTGTGAGACAGCCGAATTTGCTGAATTTCAGGATCGAGACGGTGAGCATCGGTTTGCGCTTGCTCTCCGCGAGGATCTTCGTGATCTGAAGCTCGTCGCCGGAGATCACATATTCGTATTCGATGCAGTTCTGCACATAGAAATACCATGCAGCAAAGCCTGCTGCAAAGGGGAGAATCAGCAGCAGAAACCTGCCGGTGATCAGAGCAAGCGCCAGCGTCAGCACGACGGCTGCGATGCCGCCTGCGAGGATGCCTGCCTTTTTGCCTTGATTGTCGAGCTTGGGAACGATCAGTTCCCGGTAATCGGAACCGAGCATGCGTAAGTGATCCTTTCTGATGAGGTGAATGACGGCATCTGCCGTTATGTGCGCGAATCGGCGGGAACTGCGCTGTTCAGCGCTTCTGCTTCAGCGCGTTCGCGGTCGTGCAGGGCACGTTTGCGCGTATACATGATCTGGTCGGCGCGGTCGAAGAGCGTGACAGAGCTTTCCTTGCCGTCGTATTCCGCGGTGCCGTAACTGAAGGTGACATGCTCCTTCATGAAATCGAAGGAGAGTGCAGAAAAGCTGTCGAGCGCCTTCTGCATGATCTGCTCGGCTTCTGCGGAGGATTTGCCGAAAATCACGGCGAATTCCTCGCCGCCGTAGCGGAAGACATCGCCGCAGACGCCGCAGATATCTTCAAGCGTATCGGCGAGCGTCATGAGAATAATATCGCCGTTTGCATGTCCGTAGGTGTCGTTGATGCGCTTGAAGCTGTCGATATCGGCGATGGAGACTGCGACTCTCGTGCCCTGCTCGGATGCGGCTGTCATTGCGTCATCCAGCATCGGGTAGAAGGTTGCGTGATTCAGCAGACCTGTCATCGCGTCGCGGTTGAGGCGCGCACGGATCTCGGTGATGTCGTCGAAGGTGATGAGCTTGCCGTGCTGTCCTTCGCCGTTGCTCCAGTCATCCATCCGCCGCTGATAGGTCGCAGTGCCGACCTGTATTGCGGCAAAATCATCAGAGCAGAGAATGGAGAGATCCTGCCGGTTGGCGCGGGTCTGCTTTGCGAGCGAGGGGATGATATGCTTTGCGGCGCGGTTTGCGTAGACGAGCCGGTAGTCGCTGTCGAGGAAGATGAGACCTGTCGCCATGCTCTGGAGCATTTCATCCTTATCGAGCAGATCATAGCGGAAGATCGCAAACGCCACGAACATCGAGCCTGCCATTACGCCGAGCGAGCTGGTGTCGATGCCCTGCGTCCATCCTGCAAGATAGATAATCAGCGTGAAGAACGGCACGAGACATGCGAGAATGAGCCATGTGTTCGTGCGCTTCTCCTTGCGGTTCAGCGCGGCGCGCTGCGAGAGGCAGACCATCAGGTAGGTGAGTGCGAGCACGGTGCTGTATCCCATGTAGACGAGATAGAAGATGCCGGGCTCAATGACCAGCACGCCGTCCGGACGCACGGTGACAGAGCGGTAATACAGCGGATTTGTCTCACATGTAAACACAAGACAGAGCGTGATGATCGGGATGACATAGAGCAGCCCCTGCAAGTATTTCCTGATCTTGAGGTCGTAATACCGCACGACCATCATCAGCAGCATCGGGTTGACAAACACCCTGCCGACATAGCCGAATTTGATTGCCATAAGCCGTGCGCCGAAATCCGGCGTGTTGAGCTCCAGATAATAGGAGAGAAGCATGAGTGCGGCACAGAAAAGCCCGAGCACGGCGAAATCACGGCAGCCGTTGTCGTGGTGATCCATGAGGATCACGATACTGATTGCGCCGGTTGCCAGCAGCCCTATCAGCAGCAGCGCGGATATGACCGGAACAGTCACCGTAATCCCCCCTTTTTATTTTTTAGAAAATAGCAGCACGACTCCAATCATACTATTTATTATTGTACCACGAAACAGAGAAAAAGTCAACGCAAAAAGCGGGAACAAACTGTATATCTTTTGTGAACTGCACATGAATTCATTAAAATAAAAAGCGGCAAAATGCACATAATGTATCAGAAAGATGCTACAAAAAGTCATTGCGAATAAAGTTAATATCTGTTATAATTACAATAAGAAAGCAGCGACCGGCTGCGATATACACAGGGGGAATTGATATGAGAAATTCGATCCGGAAGGGCACGGCAGCGCTGCTCAGCGCGGCAGTGCTTCTGAGCAGCGCGGGGATGCTCCCGCAGACGGCATTTCAGGCGGGGCAGATCCTGACGGCGACCGCAGCCGCGGAGGATTATCCGTGGGCGACCTACCTCAAGAAGGATGCATCGTGGTTCGGCTCCTCGGAGGCAATCTCGGTTGCAAATGACATCGTCAAATACCAGATCGCGAACGAAGGCGGCTGGCGCAAGGGCATGAATGTCGAGCAGACCGGCGACTGGGCGCATTCCACCATCGACAACGATGTGACGACCTCGCAGATCCGCTTCCTCATGCGCACCTACAAGCAGACCGGCAATTCGAGCTATCTTGACTGCGCGATGCGCGGCGTGGACTGCCTCTTCAAAATGCAGTATTCCAACGGCGGCTATATGCAGAACCTCAATACGCCCGGCACCTATCATGCCCATATCACGCTGAATGATGCGGCATATCTCCATGTGGCGGAGATCATGCAGGAGATGAGCGCCAAATCCGGCGATTTCACCGCAGTTTCCGATGCCTACGCACAGAAGGCGGCGACCTCCCTGCAAAAGGCGATCCAGTGCCTGCTCGATATGCAGGTCACCGTGAACGGCGTCAAGACTGTCTGGGGGCAGCAGCATGATGAGAACACCCTGAAGCCCGCCGGTGCACGCGCCTATGAGCTTCCATCCCTCTGCACGAGCGAGAGCGCAGGCGTCATCACCTTCCTCTACAATTACGCGAAGGCACATCCTGAGCGCGGCGACATCGCCGAGAGTGTCAATGCCGCGATCACATGGTTCAAGAAGGCTGCACTCTATAACATCAAGTTTGACTGGAACAGCGACAAGAGCGACAAGGTCGTCACAAAGCAGGACGGCGCAGGTCCGATCTGGGCACGCTTCTACACGCTCGACAAGGAGGTCCCGCTCTTCTCCGACCGCGACGGCGGCACCTACTACGATGTGTCACAGATCAGCCAGGAGCGCCGCACCGGCTATGCGTGGTACGGCAACTGGGGCAAGAATGTCATCAATCTCCCGCTGCTGGAGGTCGCGGCGCCGACGAAGCCGGAGTATCACGGCGAGCTCATCTCGCAGATCACTGTCAATGATACCGCGAACGGTACGAACTGGAACATCGGCACAAAGCTCGGCGTCGGCAGCAAGATCTACGGCGACCGCGATTTCACCGTCACCTATCTGCCTTCGGAGCTCAGCGGCGCAGAATATGTGCAGACCGCATGCGACTCCAAGAGCTTCACGGGCGACCTCGCCGAGATGACCGTTTCGCAGGACAGCATTGTTTATGTGCTCCTCGACCTGCGCCTTTTGACGGAGCAGGGCATCGTCCCGAACTGGCTCTCCGGCTGGACGCATACGAATCTGACAGCAGGCAGCTCCAATACCGTTGACTACGAGATCTATGCCGCACGCGTGAAGGCGGGGCAGACCGTTACCCTCGGCAGCAATATGACTGCGCAGAGCGTTGTCAATTATTTTGCCGCCGTGCAGCCCGATGTGCCGGAGGAGACCACCACTACGACCACCACGACCACCACAACAGAGACCACGACAACCACCACAACCACCACAACCGTCACGGAGACCACCACTACCACAACCGAGACCACGGCGACTTCGGAAAGCATCACGGAGCAGCAGAGAAAGCTCACCGGCGATGTCGATTGCAGCGGACTTGTCGAGCTCGCAGATGCCGTGCTGCTTGCAAAGGCAGCGGCGGGCAGCGCGGAGCTCAGCGTGCAGGGCGCAGTCAATGCGGAATGTGACGGCGCTGCCGGTATCAACAGCGGCGACCTGACTGCCATGCTGAACTATCTCGCCGGAATCATCGACAGATTCCCTGTGTGAAATTGTGCAAAACGCTAAAATCTATGTGCTGCGCTTGACAAATGAACAGGAATCCTGTAAAATAGATAAGGATTGCAAGCGGAACATCCTGTTCTCACCGTCAGCCCGTTTCCGAAACGGCGCGCAGCGGTAATCTGCGAGATGATATTTCGGGCACTGTGCCCTTATATATGCAGATGCGCAGAGAGAGCAGATGGCGAACGCCGGTTGCTCTCTCTGCTTTTTATTTGGATCTGAACCATCAGACTGGAGGTGCTTGGCAATTAGCAAGCAGGAACTGCAAATCAACGAAGAGATCCGCGACCGTGAGGTGCTCGTCATCGACGCCAACGGCGAAAAGCGCGGCGTCATGTCCGCGAAGGATGCACAGAAGCTCGCTTATGAGCAGAATCTGGATCTCGTGAAGATCGCACCGCAGGCAACACCGCCTGTGTGCCGTGTCATGGACTACGGGAAATACTGCTTTGAGCAGCAGAAGCGCGAAAAGGAAGCACGCAAGAATCAGCGCGTTGTCGAGATCAAGGAGATCCGCATGTTCTCCGCAATCGAGCAGCATGACTTTGAGCGCCTCATCCAGCAGGCAAGAAAATTCCTGCAGAACGGCGACAAGGTGAAGGTCTCTGTGCGGTTCCGCAAGCGTGCCATCGCACACCCGCATCTCGGCGAGGAGCTGCTGGAAAAATTCAAGGAGGCATGTCTTGACATTGCTGTGATCGACAAGCCGCCGAAGATGGAGGGCAGAGCGATCGCAATGTTCATGTCCCCGAAGCAGACAAAGCCTGAGAAGGCGGATAAGGGCGGGAAGAAGCCGCCGAAGAAACAGGAGGCTCCTGCTCCCGCAGCAGAGGAGACGACTGAAGAAACCTGATATGCAACGGCAAGCGCAGCACCGCGCGGCGGTGCGCCGAGACGTTACCATATAAACGAAATTCAAGGAGGAAATATCCAATGGCAGCCGCAAAGGTTAAGAAAATTAAGGTGAAGACCCATTCCGGCGCAAAGAAGCGTTTTCAGGTCACCGGAAGCGGAAAGGTGAAGTTCCAGCACGCATATAAGCGTCATCGTCTGGTCTCGAAGGACAAGAAGGTCAAGCGCATCGCAAGAAATGCAGGTGTTGCAAGCGTTGCGAATGCACCGATCATCCGCGAGATGGTTCCGTACAAGTAATCGGGGAACTGCGCAATTTTTCATGCAATGAACATCCGCTGCGGGTGAGCGCCCGCGGCAAGACTAGATTTACGGAGGAAAAAGAACATGGCTCGTATTAAGGGCGCAATGATGACGCGCAAGAGAAGAAATAAGGTCCTGAAGCTCGCAAAGGGCTACTGGGGCAGCAAATCCAAGCACTTCAAGATGGCGAAGCAGGCCGTCATGAAGTCCGGTCAGTATGCCTACATCGGCAGAAAGCAGAACAAGCGCTTCTTCCGCAGACTGTGGATCACCCGCATCTCTGCTGCATGCAAGCTGAACGGCATGAACTATTCTACGTTCATGAACGGCTGCAAGAAGGCAGGCATCACACTCAACAGAAAGATGCTCTCCGAGATCGCGATTCATGATCCGGCAGGCTTCACTGCAATCGCTGATAAGGCAAAGGCAGCTCTGTAATGAATCCAGAAACACGCTCTCTCGGAACCGTCAGAGCGTGTTTTGTGTTGTTATGTGACATCGGCTTCGGAGGAGATTGGCATGATCACAGGCGATATTTTGCAGCCGGGAACCAAAAATAAGACCGTTTCTCGCTTTGCACATCTGAACCGCAGCCGCAGCTTCCGCGAGAAGCAGAATGCCTTTGCGATGGAGGGCAGCCGGCTTGTGCTCGATGCGGCGGAATCCGGCGTGAAGCTCTCTGCGCTCCTGCTGACGGAGAAGGCGGCGGCGCAGTTCGGCGAGGCGATTCTTGCGGCAGCACCGCGCACGCACACGCTGCTTCTTTCGGATGCACTCGCGGCGGAGATCGCCGACACAGAGAACGCGCAGGGTGTCTTTGCCGTCGGGGAGATGTGCGAAAAACGCGCAATTTCGCCGCAGAGAGGACAGCATATCATGCTGCTGCATCATGTGCAGGATCCGGCAAATCTCGGCGCGGTGATCCGTACCGCGGAGGCGCTCGGCACGGACGGGCTGTATCTCTATCAGTGCGTCGATCTCTACAATCCGAAGACGATCCGCAGCTCGATGGGCGCACTGTTCCGTGTGCCGCTGCGGGTTATCCCGGAAACGGAGCCGTTTCTTGCGGCGTGCCGCGATGCCGGTGTGCCGACCTGCGCTGCGGTGGTTGACCGCGATGCGCAGAAGCTCGGCAGCTTCTCTTTTGCGGCTGGCGCCTGTGTGCTGATCGGCAACGAGGGCAACGGCCTGCCGCGTGCGGTCTCCGATGCCTGTGATGTGAAGCTGACGATTCCGATGTCGCCCGATTCCAATTCACTCAATGCGGCAATGGCAGCAGGACTGTTTCTCTGGGAAATGAACCGACAGAACTGAGAGGTGAGCGCAATGGCAGAACGTGAAATGCTGCGCTACTGGGTGTGGCTCTTACAGGTATTCGGCGCCGGAAGCACAAAGGCTTTGCGGCATCTGCACGAATACGAGAGTCCGCGGGAGATCTACGAGGCATACTGCGCCGGCAGGCTGGAAGGTCTGACGCCGCACATGCTGGCAGAGGCGGAGAAGTTCACGCTTGAGCGTGCAGACAGCCTTGTGCATGTCTGTGACTCGGAGGGTATCCGCTTCGTCACGATACAGGATGACGATTACCCGGAGATCCTGCGCGGAATCCATGCACCGCCCTATCTGCTGACGGCAAAGGGCAACACTGCGCTGCTGAAGGAGCCGCTCACGCTCGCGATTGTCGGCACAAGACACCCGACGCTCTATTCACAGAAGGTCGTTTCGGAAGTGGTCAGAGGGCTCGGCAGCAACCGCTTTGTCATCGTCAGCGGCTTTGCAAACGGCATTGACACGGCGGCGCATACCGCTGCGCTGGATTTCGGCTATGCCACAATCGCTGTGCTCGGCTGCGGCATCAATGTGGATTATCCGCGTGAGAATATCCGTCTCCGCGAGCGCATGATTACCTCGGGGAGAGGGCTGCTGCTCTCGGAGTATCTGCCCGGCACAAGACCGAGCCCCGCGAATTTTCCGAAGCGCAACCGCATCCTGAGCGGGCTCGCTTACGCGACTGCCGTGATCGAAGCGGCATACGGCAGCGGCTCGCTGCTCACGGCGGAATGTGCAGAGGATCAGGGGCGCTATCTGCTCTGTGTGCCGCCGCCGGATATTTTCGATGCGCGCTACCGGGGCGTATTTCCGCTCCTCAGAAACGGCGCTGCGCCGCTCCTTTCTGCAAATGATGTGCTGGCAGTGTTCTTTGACGGCTATGCGGAGCGCCTGCGGCTTCCGCAGACGCCTGTGCGGCCGGCGGAACGGCTGGTCTACGCAAGCGAGCAGCCGGAGAAAAAGCAGCACCCCGGAAAGCAGGGCAGTCGTGCGGAAGCGGAGCCGGCTGCGGAGCAGCTGACGCTTCCTGCAAAGGAGACGCATCCGAAGACGCCGCAAAAGGCGGCATCCCTGCCGCCCGCAGACCCCGCGCCGGAGACCCCGCCGCGGACCGATCTGCCGGAGGATGAGGAGGGCGCTGCGATCGTCCGCTATCTCCGCACAAACGGCGGCACGGATGTGGATAAGATCGCGGAAGACCTCGATCTGGATCTCTCCTCTGTGCTGAGCACACTGATGCTTCTGGAGCTGAAAGGCTTTGTCACATCGCTCTTTGGCAAGCAATACTATCCCGCGGAATGAGGCATCGTTCCGCTGAAAGGAAAAGATACATGTCTGAACTCGTAATTGTGGAGTCGCCTGCAAAGGCAAAAACAATACAGAAATATCTGGGTAAGGGATTTGAGGTCGTTGCGTCGATGGGACATGTGCGCGATCTGCCGAAATCCAAGCTCAGCGTCGATATTGAGCATGATTTTGCCCCGACCTATATTGAGATGAAGGGCAAGGAAGATGTCATCCGTGACCTGCGCGCACATGCCAAGAAGGCATCCCGCGTCTGGCTCGCAACGGACCCGGACCGCGAGGGTGAAGCAATCTCTTGGCATCTGGCACAGCTTCTGGGGCTTGACATCAGCGAGAATAACCGCGTGGAATTCAATGAGATCACCAAGAGCGGTGTGCAGACAGGTATGTCGAATCCGCACCGCATTGACCTCGATCTCGTGAACGCGCAGCAGGCGCGCAGAATCCTTGACCGCATCGTCGGCTATCAGCTCAGCCCGTTCCTCTGGCGCAAGATCCGCAGGGGACTTTCGGCGGGCAGAGTGCAGTCGGTCGCCGTGCGCCTTGTGGTGGACAGGGAAAATGAGATCCGCGCATTCAAGCCGCGTGAATACTGGACGATCGACGCAAAGCTCACGGCAAAGTCCTCGCGCAAGATCTTCTCCGCACATCTCGCTGAGGTCGGCGGCAAGAAGGCTGAGCTTGCAACGGGTGCGGAGGCGGATGCGATTCTCAAGTCGCTTGAGAACGCGGAATATATCGTAAAATCGGTGAAAAAGCGTGTGACGACCCGTCAGCCGGCACCGCCCTTCATCACCTCGACACTCCAGCAGGAGGCATCCCGCAGAATGGGCTTCCAGGCACGCCGCACGATGAAGGCGGCGCAGGAGCTCTACGAAGGCGTGGAGATCCCCGAGCTCGGCGCAGTCGGTCTCATCACCTATATGCGTACCGATTCGCTGCGTGTCTCCGATGAGGCAAAGGCGGCTGCGGCAGAGTATATCCGCGATACCTACGGCAAGCAGTATCTCCCGGCATCGCCGCGCAATTTCAAGACCAAGAAGGGCGCACAGGACGCGCATGAAGCGATCCGTCCCTCGATGCCGAATGTCACGCCGGAGCAGGTGAAATCGAGCCTGACTGCCGATCAGTATAAGCTCTACAAGCTCATCTGGGAGCGCTTCATCGCAAGCCAGATGGCAAACTGCCAGCTCGATACCGCATCGGTCGATATTCAGGCAAATGACTGCCTCTTCCGCGCATCCGGATACAGCGTCAAGTTCGACGGCTTCACGAAGCTCTATGAGGAAGCAAAGGACGGCGCGCAGAACGATGAGGACAACAAGGAGCTTCCGCCGCTCACAGAGGGCGACCCGCTGAAGCTCAAGGCACTCGACGGCAATCAGCATTTCACGCAGCCGCCCTCCCGCTACACGGAAGCGACGCTCATCAAGGCGCTTGAAGAAAACGGCATCGGACGCCCGAGCACCTATGCGGCAACGGTCAGCACGATCCTCTCCCGCATGTATGTGGAACGTGACGGCAAGCAGCTCCGCCCGACCTCGCTCGGTGAGGTCACGACACAGCTCATGAAGGAGCAGTTCAAGAATATCGTCGATGTGAAATTCACCGCCGAAATGGAGAGCGATCTGGACGGCGTTGAGCAGGGAAAGACCGACTGGGTCGAATGTCTGCGCGAATTCTACGGAGACTTTGAGAAGACGCTCGCCGATGCGGAAAAGGCGATGGACGGCAAGCGCCTGCGCGTGCCCGACGAGGAGACCGATGAGGTCTGCGATGTCTGCGGCAAGCCGATGGTCATTAAGATCGGCAGATTCGGCAAGTTCCTTGCCTGCTCCGGGTTCCCGGACTGCCGCAATACCAAGAAAATTGTCACGCCGACCAAGGGCTTCTGCCCGATCTGCGGCAAGAAGATCATCCTGAAGAAATCGAAGAAGGGGCGCAGCTTCTACGGCTGCGAGGGTTACCCCGAGTGCAATTTCATGACATGGAGCACGCCGGTCGAGGATCGCTGCCCGAAGTGCGGCAACACCCTCTTCAAGAAGGGCGGACGCTCCGGCAAGCTGATCTGTGAAAAGCCGGACTGCGGCTTCGAGAGACCGATATGAGTGATGCGGTGCATGTGATCGGCGGCGGGCTCGCGGGATGCGAAGCGGCATGGGCGATTGCAAATGCCGGCATCCCCGTGCTGCTGCATGAGATGAAGCCGGAGAAAATGTCCCCGGCGCATCACGCCGAGGGGCTGGCGGAGCTTGTCTGTTCAAACTCGCTGAAAGCATCGCGTGTGGACTCTGCGGCAGGCCTGCTGAAGGAGGAAATGCGCCGGCTCGGGTCTCTGCTCGTGCCCTGCGCCGAGGAAACTGCCGTCGAAGCGGGCGGTGCGCTCGCGGTTGACCGGCACAAGTTTTCGGCGCTTGTCACAGAGAAGATCCGTGCGCATGCGAATATCACACTGGTGCCCGGCGAGGTCTCGGAGATCCCGGAGGAATATGTCATCATCGCGACAGGGCCGCTGACCTCTGACGCGCTGCATGCTCCGATTGCGGCGCTCACGGGCAAATCGCTGTATTTCTATGATGCGGCGGCGCCGATTGTCACAGGCGAAAGCGTCTCAATGGACCGTGCGTTCTATGCGTCGCGCTACGGCAGGGGCGGCGGTGAGGATTATCTCAACTGCCCGATGGAAAAGGACGAATATCTCGCATTTTACGATGCGCTGATCCATGCGGAATCGGTGCAGCTCCATGAATTTGAGCAGGATGCCCTGCGCGTTTACGAGGGCTGCATGCCGGTCGAGGTGCTGGCAAAGCGCGGTGAGGATGCGATCCGATACGGCATGATGAAGCCCGTCGGGCTCACCGATCCGCACACGGGGAAGCGCCCCTATGCGGTCGTGCAGCTTCGGCGCGAGAACCGCGAGGGCACGATGTGGAATCTTGTCGGCTTCCAGACAAATCTCAAATGGGGCGAGCAGAAGCGCGTCTTTTCGATGATTCCGGGGCTTGAACATGCGGAGTTTGTGCGCTACGGCGTCATGCACCGCAACAGCTTCCTCGATGCCCCGATGCTGCTGGATGCGA
>JAEEXH010000125.1 GCA_016291435.1 Oscillospiraceae bacterium | reverse complement strand
CGGTTCTGTGCGCAGGCATCCTGCTGCTCGGCGGATGCTCCGCACTGCTGCTGCACCGGCGCAGGGCAGGAAAAATCATGCAGAACAGCGCAGGCGGCACGCAAACCGCAATCACCGCGCATCCGGATATTCCGGCGCTGATGAAACAGACCGCGGCACGCCCGACTGACGATCTGCGCGAGAAGGTCATCGCACTGACTTCGACGGATCAGTCAAAGCAATAAAAGATACGAAAAAGCCGCTCCAATCAGGCAATACGCTGATTGGAGCGGCTTTCTTGCTGCTTTCATATGCACGCTGTCTGCTTATCCCAGAACAGCGATAACCTCGTGGTCGCCGCCGACGGAGAAGACCGGAACCACATTGCCCTCGACAGCCTTGCCGTCAACGGTCAGGGACTTGATGCCCTTGGAGACATGATCCGGATTCTTGACAGTGATATTATAGGTTGCGCCGCGGAACTTTCTGGTTGCGGTGAAGCCGTCCCATGCCTTCGGGATGGACGGATCAACCTTCAGACCGTCGAAGTCTGCGGAAATACCGAGGATATACTGCGAAATCGCAACAAAGTTCCATGCTGCGGTACCGGTCAGCCAGGAGTTCTTGCCCTCGCCGAAGCGGGATGCATCCTTACCAGCGATCATCTGACCGTAGACGTACGGTTCCGTCTTGTGCAGATCGGAAATTTCCTCGTTGAATGCCGGAGCAATCTTGCTGTAATATTCAAATGCCTTGTCACCTCTGCCGGCATAAGCCTCAGCACAGATGATCCATGCATTGTTATGCGTGAAGATACCCGCATTTTCCTTGTAGCCGCCCGGATAGGTGGAAATCTCGCCGTACTGGATATAGTACTTGGAGAATGCCGGGTTGTTCAGCACAAGGCCGTACTTGGTGTTCAGATACTTGTCGATGGAATCGAGCGTCTTGATATCTGCGCCCTGATCCTTGCCGATTTCGGACATGACTGCGAAGCCCTGCGGCTCGATGAAGATCTTGCCTTCCTCGCACTCCTTGGAGCCGACCTTTGCGCCGGTCGAATCGTAAGCGCGGAGGAACCATTCGCCGTCGAATGCGGACTGCATGACATTTTCCTTCATCTTGTCGATTTCAGCCTGTGCCTTTGCAGCCTCATCGTCCTTGCCGAGGTGCTTCAGAATGCCGACATAGGTCGGGCCTGCGTAGGTGAACAGTGCAGCGACCATGACAGATTCCGCAACCTTGGAGTAGCCGCCCTCAGCAGCAAACTTCGGGTTGGTATAGGTCTGGAAGCTCTCGCCCGGCTTGTCCGAATAGCAGGACAGGTTGAGGCAGTCGTTCCAGTCTGCGCGCATGGCAAGCGGCAGGCCGTGCGGGCCGAGATTGTTGACGATGTGATAGAATGAAACCGTCAGGTGATCGAGCATCGGCTTTGCCTTGGACTCGTCATTGTCATACGGCACCGGCTGATCCAGAATGCTCCAGTCGCCGGACTCCTTGATATATGCACCGACAGAAAGGATCATCCACAGCGGATCGTCGGAGAAGTCGCCGCCGATATCGGAGTTGCCCTTCTTGGTGAGCGGCTGATACTGGTGATAGCATCCGCCGTCGGGAAGCTGCGTGGAGGCCAGATCAATCAGGCGCTCTCTTGCTCTGTCCGGAATCTGGTGGACGAAGCCGAGAATATCCTGGTTGGAATCGCGGAAGCCCATGCCTCTGCCGATGCCGCTCTCGAAGTAGGATGCGGAGCGGGAGAGGTTGAAGGTGACCATGCACTGATACTGGTTCCAGATGTTGACCATGCGGTTGACCTTGTCGTCCGGAGTATCAACATTGAAGATGCCGAGGAGCTTGTCCCATGCAGCTCTGAGCTCTGCAAGACCTGCCGCGACCTTCTCGGGGGTGTTATACTTCTCGATCATGGCATGTGCCTTGACCTTATTGATGGTGACGCCGTCTGCCTCAAACTTCTGATCGACGGGCATCTCGACATAGCCGAGGATGAAGACGAGAGTCTTCGACTCGCCGGGCTGGAGGGTAATCTCCTTGTAGTGGGAAGCGATCGGGGACCAGCCGTCTGCGAAGGAATTGGTTGCCTTGCCGTCAATGACAGCCTGCGGATCGCCGAAGCCGTTGTAGAGACCGATGAAGGAATCGCGGTCGGTGTCATAGCCGTCGATGGAATCATTGACGGTGTAGAATGCGAAATGATCGCGTCTGTCACGGTACTCGGTCTTGTGATAGATCGTGGAGCCCTCGACCTCGACGCGGCCGGTGGAGAAGTTTCTCTGGAAGTTGGTGCAGTCATCCTGCGCATCCCAGAGGCACCACTCTGCAAAGGAGAAGAGCTTGAAGGACTTTGCCTCGCCGCTCTCGTTGGTGAGCACGACCTGCTGGACTTCGCCGTCATAATCCTGCGGGACGAAGAAAGTGACCTCCGCCTTCAGACCGTTCTTCTTGCCGGTGATGACGGTATAGCCCATGCCGTGACGGCACTCATACTCATCGAGCTCTGTCTTGACAGGAGACCAGCCCGGGTTCCAGACGGTACCGTTCTCGTTGATGTAGAAATAGCGTCCGCCCATGTCGATCGGGACATTGTTATAGCGATAGCGGGTAATTCTGCGCAGGCGGGCGTCCTTATAAAAGCTGTAGCCGCCGGCGGTATTGGAGATCAGGGAGAAAAACGCCTGTGTGCCGAGGTAGTTGATCCACGGATAGGGTGTCCGCGGAGACTGGATGACATATTCCTTGCGGGCGTCATCAAAGTGTCCGAACTTCTTCATAGGTTGTGTACGCTCCTTTTTAGGTTGTTCAAAACTGCATGCAATATAACACGGCATACAGATTTATTCTATTATAACATATAGGACAATTTTTATCAACCCATTTTTTGACGAAATTTCCCTGTGAACCTGCAACAAATTGCACAAAGGCGGGGAGCCCCCGCTGGCGATTTGCCTCCGGGAGGCGGGAAAGAGAATGTGCAGCAGCTATGTATGACGCCGCTGTTCGCGGCTTCTGTCTGCACCTGCGCTGCTGAATAATTATCCGCACTATTCTCAAATTATCCACACTATTATCAAGGCATTTACCGAAACAGGCGCGAACAGCGCCGTCGCCGGTGAGCAGGCTTGCGCGGGATAGTCAGTTGACTTGAGAAAAACGCCAGCGGGGGCTCCCCGCCGCCGCTGTTCGCGGCTTCTGTCTGCACCTGCGCTGCTGAACAGCTCCTGCGCAATTATCAAAGCATTTACTGCAATAGCTGCGATTAGCAGCGTCGCCGGTGCAATGTCAAGCGCGGGATAGTCAGTTGACTTGAGAATATTGCCTGCCCGGGCTCCGGGCGCGGGGAGCCCCCGCTGGCATTTCCCTCCGGGTGCCCGACCGGAGTCGCCCAATGACAGACCGTTGACGGCGCTGCTCGCGCCTGTTGGACAGACCGTTCTCCCTGCATCGGTTCTTCTTCATGGGTGAAGGTAATCAAGAGAAAGGCACGAGCAGTGCCGTGTCTTTCTGTGATAAGGCGAAGGCTGCTGCCGTGCCCGCAGGCAAAATGCCAGCACGGGCTCCGTGCCGGCGCTGCTCGCGCCTGTTGAACATTCCGTTCCCCCTGCGCCAATCATTACGGAGCCTATCAGAAGGCGCGAAAAGCGTAGTCACCGAGGTAATCAATGCCATATACAGCAATCTATGTCCGGCAGTCTGCCGACCGCGCCGACAGCGTCAGTCTCGAAACGCAGGAAGCCCTCTGCCGCCGTGACCTCACAGAGCATGAGGAAGCGCGTGTCTTCTCCGACCGCGGTTTCTCGGGCAAAAACACCGACCGCCCCGCCTTGCAGCAGATGCTCTCGGAGATCCGTGCAGGGCAGATTTCCCGCGTGCTCGTCTATAAGCTCGACCGCATCAGCCGCAATCTCGCCGACTTCACATCCCTGCTGACGCTGTTTCAGGCGCAGGGCACTGCCTTTTCCTCGCACACAGAGCGCTTTGAGACCGGCACACCGATGGGGCAGGCAATGCAGAGTCTCCTGATGGTCTTTGCGCAGCTTGAGCGTGAAACGATCAGCGGCAGAGTGCGGGATGCGGCATTCTCCCGCGCAAAAATGGGCTTCGATACCGGCGGGGCTGCCCCCTTCGGATTCCGGCGGGAGCCGGCGCTGCTGCACGGTAAGCGCACGCATATCCTTGTGCCGGATGAACACGCCGATGCCGTGCGGGAAGCCTTTGCGCAGTATTTGCAGGCGGAGACCTCGCTCTGCACCCTCGCCGGGAGCTGGAACCGTGCGGGGATTCATACGGCGCGGGGCGGCAGATGGTCTTCTGCAACCGTGGGGCGCGTCCTCCGCAATCCCGTCTATGTGCAGGCAGATGCGGCAGTCTATGCGTTTCTCTCAGCACGGGGCGCGGAGCTCTGCACCGGGGAACCGCTCCCGCAGGGGCACGGGGTCACACTCTATGCCGACCGCCGCGTCAATCACAGCCGCTTCACCGATCTGCACGGCGTCCTTGCGGTGCCGGCAGCGCACAGGGGACTCATCGGGGCGGAGACATGGCTCATGTGTCAGCAGAAGCTCACGGCATCAAATCGGCAGCGCACACGCGGAAAGGGCGCAAATACATGGCTTTCCGGGATTCTGTTCTGTGCGCGGTGCGGCAGCGCGATGACAGCCGTGCGCGGGCGTTCGCAGATGTATCTTGTGTGCAGCGGGAAAAAGCGCGGGATCTGCGAAGGTGCAGGCGCAGTCTGGCGGGTGCAGGAAGCGGAATCGCTGATCGGCAGAGCGATCGCGGAACGGCTCTCTCAGCTTGCGGAATACCCGTTCTCTATGGAATCTCCGGGCACACACGCGGAAACAGAAGCCCTGCGTCTTCGGCGGGAAAAGCTGCTCCGTGCCCTCACAGACAGCGACGATGCAGCGGCAGCAGAGCTTGCGGAGGCTGCTGCGCGTCTTACGGCACGCATCAAAGCGCTTGAGGAGCGCGCGGCACGGCAGGTCACAGGTGCAATTACCCTCCCCGACTGGCAGGCATGTGATTTCTCCGCACGCAAGACCGTCGCGCAGATTTTGTTTCGCGGCATCTGGGCAGAGGGCAGTCTGCTCCATGCGGTATTGAAATGACAGTTTCCGTTGTGCATGCAAAAAGAGCCCCTCAGCTTGTCGAAAAAGATCCGTAAAGCTACTGAACCTATGAATAAAGTTTCGCTCAAGCCTTTTCAAAGGCTTGCGAGAGTCCAGAGGCGAGCAGCCTCTGTGTCGCTTCGCTATGCAAGCATAGCTAGCC
>JAEEXH010000042.1 GCA_016291435.1 Oscillospiraceae bacterium | reverse complement strand
CGCAGGATCCTTCAGACGCCGCTTTCCGCCGACCAGCCCATCGGCTGACCCGCAAGCACATGGAAGTGCAGGTGCGGAACGGTCTGCCCCGCATCCTCGCCGCAGTTCGTGATGACGCGGAAGCCGCTTGTGATTCCCGCCTCCGCAGTGACCTTCGCGATTGCCGTGAAGATCCTGCCGACGACATCCGCGTTCTCCGCTGTCACGGCAGAAGCGCCGGAGATATGCGTCTTCGGGATGAAGAGCCAGTGGATCGGTGCGATCGGGTTGATGTCCTTGAAGGCATAGCAGTATTCGTCCTCATACACCTTCGTGCTCGGGATCTCTCCCGCGATGATCTTGCAGAACAGGCAGTCCATAAATATTACCTCCCGTGCGGCATGCGGCGCCGGTGCTGTCACGCGCCGGCGCACAGTCCGCAGAATATGTGTTGTGAATTGTGTATAACCGATTCAGGAATCACTCCGCGCCGAGCATCTCCTCAGCGACCGCGTTCAGGGAAGCGAGTGCCTCATCGACCATGTAAGTCTTGCCGATGCCGCCCATTGCGCTGTCCTGTCTGCCGCCGCCCTTGCCGCCGGTCACGGCAGCGATGCGCTGAATGATCTTGCCCGCATGTGCGCCCTTCTCGATTGCGCTCCTGGAGCAGACGCAGTAGAAGTTGCCGCTCTCGCCGTTGACGCATGCCAGCAGCGCGATGACATCCGGCTCGCGGTCGCGGATCTGGTCGCCCATTTTGCGCAGGACATCCGGCTTCACATCGGTCAGCATCAGCGAGACGAGCTTGATGCCGGAGACAACTGCCGCATCCGCGAAGACGTCTGCGAGCTGGGAGTTTGCGAGTTTCTGGGTGAGTCTGTCCACCTCAGCGTTCTTGTCGCGGAGCTCAGCCGCAACTGCCGCACACTTCTCGGGCAGCTCCGTGATATTCGCGAGCTTCAGTGCCTTTGCTGCGTCGTGCAGCGTCTTCTCGCTCTGTGCCAGCAGATCCAGCACATTCGAGCCGGTCGCCAGCTCAATTCTGCGGACGCCCGCCGCAACGGAGCTCTCCGTCACGATCTTGCAGAGACCGATCTGCGCGGTATTGGAAACATGCGTACCGCCGCAGAATTCGATCGAATTGTCGCCTGCTGTGACAACACGGACAACGTCGCCGTACTTCTCGCCGAAGAGCGCCATTGCACCGATCTTCTTTGCCTCCTCGATCGGCATTTCCTCCATTGTGACAGGATATGCCGCGAGCACTTCATCATTGAGAATCTGCTCGACCTTCCTGAGCTCCTCTGCGGTCATCGCGGAGAAATGCGAGAAGTCAAAGCGGCAGCGCTCTGCATTGACAAGCTGACCTGCCTGGTGGACATGGTCGCCGAGCACCTGACGCAGTGCAGCCTGGAGCAGATGTGCTGCGGTGTGATTGCGCATGATGGCTCTGCGGCGCTTCACATCGACGCGTGCGGAGACCGTATCGCCGACATGCAGCGTGCCGAGCTCCAGCGTGCCCATGTGCAGGGAGTGACCGTCGCCGCCCTTCTGGGTATCGGCAACTGCGAACGTCATCTCTGCTGCGCCCTCAGCGTAAACTGCGAGCTCGCCGGTATCGCCGACCTGACCGCCGCTCTCTGCATAGAACGGGGTGCGGTCAAGGATCACGATGCCGTCGCTGCCGGCTTCGAGCGTATCGACCGCTTCGCCGCCGGAAAGGATTGCGAGGATCTTTGCCTCCGGCTCCTCCATCTCGGTGTAGCCGGTGAAAACGGTCTTTGCAATGCCCTTCGGCACAGCCGCATCGCCGCCCCACGAGGTCTTGACCTTTGAGGCACGGTCGGCTCTTGCACGCTGCTTCTGCTCCTCCATACATGCACGGAAGCCCTCTTCGTCAACGGTGATGCCCTGCTCGCCTGCCATCTCGATGGTGAGGTCGATCGGGAAGCCGTAGGTATCGCTGAGGTTGAAGGTATCCTGTCCGGAGAGGACGGTGCTGCCCTCTGCCTTCAGCGCCGCGATCAGATCATTGAGGCGGTCGGTGCCGTTGTCGATGGTGCGGGCGAAGCTCTCCTCCTCAAAGCGGATGATCTTGGTGATGAGATCCTGCTTCTCCTTGAGCTCGGGGTAAGCGGTTTCGTTCTCGCGAATGACAGTCTCCGCGACCTTATAGAGGAACGGCTCCTTGATGCCGAGCAGTCTGCCGTGGCGGGCAGCGCGGCGGAGCAGGCGCTTCAAGACATAGCCTCTGCCCTCGTTCGCCGGGGTGATGCCGTCGCCGACCATGAACACGGTCGAGCGGATGTGGTCGGTGATGACGCGCAGGGAAACATCGGTCTTTGCATCCTGCTTATAGGTCACGCCTGCGATTTCGGAGATGTGCTTCATGATATTCTGCACGGTATCAACCTCGAAAAGGTTATCGACGCCCTGCATGACACATGCCAGACGCTCAAGACCCATGCCGGTGTCGATGTTCTTGTGCTTCATCTCAGTGTAGCCGCCCTTGCCGTCGCTGTCGAACTGCGAGAAGACAAGGTTCCAGATCTCGATGATGCGGTCGCAGTCGCCCGCCTGCTCAAAGCTCTCGAAGGGACCGTAGGCCTCGCCGCGGTCGAAGTGAATCTCAGAGCAGGGACCGCACGGGCCGGAGCCGTGCTCCCAGAAGTTATCCGCCTTGCCGAGCCGCACGATGCGGTCATGCGGAATGCCGATTTCCTTCTCCCAGATTTCGGCTGCCTCGTCATCGCTCTCGAAGACGGTGATCCAGAGGCGGTCTGCCGGAATCGCGAGCTTTTCGGTGAGGAATTCCCATGCCCACGCGATTGCCTCATGCTTGAAGTAATCGCCGAAGGAGAAGTTGCCGAGCATTTCAAAGAAGGTGCCGTGTCTTGCGGTCTTGCCGACGCGCTCGATGTCAGGCGTGCGGATGCACTTCTGGCAGGTTGTCACGCGGACATTGGGCGGCACAGCCTGCCCGAGGAAAAACTTTTTCAGCGGCGCCATGCCGGAGTTGATCAGCAGGAGGGAATTATCGCCCTTCGGCACAAGCGAAGCGCTTGCCATGCGGGTGTGGCTCTTGCTTTCAAAGAAGGAAAGATACTGCTCACGCAGCTCGTTCAGTCCTGTCCATTCCATAGTGTGAGGATTCCTTTCGTTTTTACAGTTTCAGGTCATGCATGTGCGCATACCCATACATTATAATATTATACCCCATTCCCACCCGTTTGTCAAGGCGAAAAAACACAGATGAGAAATCAGCGCGGTCTGCGCGGGAACGGTTGACTTTTCGGGAAATGCGTGATATAATAAGATGATATAGTATGGAAATCTATGCCCGAAGGAGGTTTTACTATGATCTATGTTTTTCTCGCGGAAGGCTTTGAGGAGATCGAAGCGCTCACGCCGGTTGACTGCCTGCGCAGAGCCGGCAAGACCGTGCAGACCGTCGGTGTCGGCGGAAGCGTCATTAAGGGCGCACACGGCATCTCTGTCACCGCGGACATCACCGCAAATCAGATCGAGCTGGACAGCAAGCTCGAAATGATCGTGCTGCCGGGCGGCATGCCGGGCACGCTGAATCTCGGACAGAGCGAGATCGTCAAGCATGCGATCGAATACTGCATCAGCGGACAGCGCTGGGTCGCCGCGATCTGTGCTGCACCGACGATTCTCGGCAAGATGGGTCTTCTGAAAGGGAAAAAGGTCACATGCTATCCGGGCATGGAGGCCGATCTCAAGGGTGCGTCCTATACGCACCGCTCGGTCGTCGCGGACGGCAAGCTGATCACGGCAAAGGGTCCGGGCGCCGCGATGGATTTCGGGCTCAGGCTCGTTGAGGCGGTGCTCTCGAAGGATGTCGCCAAGGCACTCGCCGGAAAGATGGTCTATTCCGGATGATCCGGGAAGAGAAGCAGAGGCTCCGGCGCGAGATGCTTCGCCTCCGGAAGGAAATGCCCGCAGCACAGCGCACGGCGGCGGATGCTGCCATTGCGGAGCGGGTGCTTTCGGATCGGGCGTTTCAGTGCGCGGAGACCGTGCTGCTCTATGCCGCGATGCCGCATGAGGTCGGCACGGCACGCCTGATCGGCGCCTGCCTTTCGGCGGGCAAAACGCTCGGTCTGCCTGTCTGCGATACCGCGGCGCATACTATGCAGTTTTACCGGCTCAGCGACACTGCGGAGCTCAGCGCAGGGGCATACGGCATCCCTGTGCCGCCTGTCTCCGAAGCGCGCCTGCTTGAGCCGGAACAGAACACCCTGATGCTGGTGCCGATGCTCTGCTTTGACAGCGAGGGCTACCGGCTGGGCGCAGGCGGCGGATTCTATGACCGCTATTTTGCGGCGCATCCCGGTCTCCAAAGGCTCGGGCTGTGCTATGCGGCATGCCGTATCCCGCTGCTGCCGCATGACAGATATGACATTCCATTGCAGCGATGCATCACGGAGCAAACTACGGAGGAATTCTCTCATGGCAAATGATAAGCACAACCAGAATGACAACCCGCAGAAGCCGGAGGAAAGCGGCGAAGGCATCGTCGATATTTCCCCCTCTGAGCTCTCCTCTGCCGATCAGGAGCTGAATGAGCTGCTCGGCACGGTGGATTCGGAGCTCAGAGGACTTTCAGAGCCGGAAAGCGATGCACCGGTCGAGGTGCATGAATCGGAGCTGAAGCCTGCGGATGCGGCAGAGCCTGAACAGAAGCCGGCGCCGAAGCAGGAGCCCGCAGCAGCGCCGCAGCCTGAGAAACAGCCGCAGCAGCCGTCCGGGAAGAAGCAGAAGCAGCAGAAGAAAAAGCAGTCTGCGCAGCCTGCTGCACCCGCAAAGGCTCCCGCAGAAGCACCGAAGGATGATGTCGATGCGCTGATTGAGGGCATGGCTGCCGATCTGCATATGGATGATGCGGCATCGGGCCTCCGCCGCGAGACACCCGCAGAGCAGCCGGCGGCGGATCCTGAGAAAAAGGGCTCCGCGCTCGATTCTGTCAAGAGCAAGCTCAAAGGGGTCTCCGGGAAGAAGGACGGCAAGTCCGATGAGGTCTATGATCCGAACGAGGACTATATCTTCTTCCGCCCGCGCAGAAAGAAGCGCAGACGTCCGCGCAAAAAGAGCCGCAAGCTCTCGTGCGCACTGGTGCTGCTGACACTCGTGATTTCCTCGGGCGTTGTGCTCGCGGTCGCCGTGCTGACGGTCGCGATGGAAATTTACGGCATCAACAAAGACTTCAACGAGCGCGTTGTCACGATCCCGCAGGGTGCTTCGACCTCTGCCATCGCGGAGCAGCTCAAGAAGGAAGATATGATCGAACTGCCGTGGTTCTTCCGCCTGATCTCGCGCATGAATGAGAAGGACGGCAGCTATATCGCGGGCGAGCATGTGCTCAGCCCCTCGATGAGCTACCAGGCGATGATCGAGGAGCTCTGCGTCAACCACGCAGAGGAGCGCGAGTATATGACCGTGACCATTCCCGAAGGCAAGAACCTTCTGGAGGCAGCGGAGATTCTTGAAAAGAACGAGATCTGCGATGCCGATGACTTCCTCTTCTATTTCAACGCAGGCGGCTTCGGCTTTAACTTCGAGAAGTATCTGCCCGAAGCGAATGCGATGAAGTTCCAGCAGCGCGAGGGCTACTGCTTCCCCGATACCTACGAATTCTATATCGACGAGGATCCGCAGATCGTCGCGCAGAAGATCTATGCAAACTTTGACAGCAAGCTCACTGCCGGTGAATATGCAAAGATGGAGGAGCTCGGCATGACGCTCGACGAGGTCATCACGCTCGCATCCATCGTGCAGGCAGAGGCGGCAAATGAGAAGGAAATGCGCATGATCGCAGGTATCTTCCACAACCGTCTCATCAACCGCGCCGTGTTTGACAAGCTGCAATCCGACCCGACCAAAAAATATGCGGAGGAAGTCATCCATCCGAATCTCCCTGTCCGCAATGAGATGATGGAAGACGCCTACAACACCTATGTCGGACCCGGCCTGCCCCCGGGCGCGATCGGCAACCCCGGCAAGGCGGCGATCGAAGCTGTGCTGTATCCGCAGGAGAGCAGCTACTACTACTTCTACGCAAATATCGACACCAAGGTGACCTACTACGCAGAGACCTACGAGCAGCATCTTGCCAATATCGAGAGAGTGCGGCAGGAACAGGCGGCTGCTGCCGCTGCTGCGGAGGGCAACTGATGACAAGGATCCCGGAGCTTCTGGCACCCGCGGGCGACCGCGAGTGCCTTGACTCCGCGCTGCAATTCGGTGCAGACGCGGTTTATGTCGGCGCGAAGGAATACGGTATGCGCGCCGCTGCAAAGAATTTTGATTTTGACGCGCTGCGGGAGGCTGTGCAGGATGCACACGCCCGCGGCGTCAAGATTTATCTGACGGCAAATGTGCTGCCGCGGAATGCAGATCTCGCGGCGCTTCCGGCATTTCTGCGGGAGGCGGCAGACTGCGGCATCGACGCGGTGATTGCCGCAGATCTCGGCGTGATGGCGGCTGTGAAGGCGCACTGCCCGGAGGTCGCGCTCCATGCTTCGACGCAGACAGGCATCGTGAACTATGAGACGGCGCGTGTGCTGTATGATATGGGCGTCAGCCGGATCGTGCTGGCGAGAGAGCTCTCTCTGCCGGAAATTGCGGAGATCCGTGCGAAAACGCCCTCTGCGCTTGAGATTGAGATGTTTGTGCACGGCGCAATGTGCATGAGCATTTCGGGGCGCTGCCTGCTCTCGGAATATCTCACCGGCAGAGACGCGAACCGCGGCGCCTGTGCGCAGAGCTGCCGCTGGAAATATGCGCTCACGGAGGAGAAGCGTCCGGGGCAGTATTTCCCGGTCAGCGAGGACAGCGACGGCAGCTATATCCTGAACGCGAAGGATCTCTGCCTGCTTCCCTATCTGAAGGAGCTTTCAGAGGCGGGCGTCGATTCCGTGAAGATCGAGGGCAGAGCAAAGGCGGCGTATTATGTCGCGGGCGTGACGAACGCCTACCGCATCGCGCTCGATGCCCTGCGGGACGGCAGACCGTGCCCGGAATGGGTGCTGCGCGAGACGGAGCATGTCAGCCACCGCCCCTATACAACCGGCTTCCTCTTCGGCAGACAGCCCGATATGATCTGGCAGGAGGAAAACAGCTATATCCGCGATTATGAAGTTGTCGGCATCGTGCAGAAAAGCGAGGGCGGCAGGCTCTATGTCAGCCAGCGCAACCGCTTTTTCGCAGGGGATACCGTCGAGATTCTGATGCCCGGGAAGGAGCCGCCGGCAGTTGCTGTCACCGACCTCAGAAACGGCGAGGGCGAGCCGATCGAAGCGGCAAATCATGCCGTGATGGACTGCTCCTTTGCCTGCGATATTTCCGCACCGGCAGGGGCATTTGTGCGGAAACGCACGGAATGAATGAAAACGGAGGGATTAAAAATGTCGGATTTCAATTCGCAGATGACGCCGGAGGAATTCGGAAGAGGCGTTCTCAGAGGAATGCATCAGGAACTCGCAGCACAGGATGCGGAGCGCTGGGCGAGAATAGCAGAGTATAGGGCTGAAAAAAAGCGTGACCGGCGCTATAAAAACCTCATCGGTCTTGCGTATCTGGTATATGTCATTCTGTTTGTCATTTATAAATTCAGACCCGACGCCAGCCCTGTATTCGTATATGCTGCGATGATTATCAGTTTGGTGAGCAGTGTGGCTTCGCAGTTTTTCCGAAAGCCGAAATTCGACTTGGTGCAGCTGATCCTGTTTCTGATTGTCTTTTTGCCGACAGTATTCGCTCTGATTCTTATGGTAGTCGCTTTGTTTTCCCAAAATAAATAATCAGCATGACACGGGAGGAATCCGCAATGAAAACCGCACTGCTTGTCATCGACATGCAAAACGATTATCTCTGGGAAAAGCGCAAGCCGCTGTTTGCCTATCATACTGCGGAGCTGGTTTCCAGCGTCAATGCTGTGATTCATGAGCATGCTGACCGCGGCGAGGATGTTATTTATATCCGTCATATCATTCAGAATCTCGTGACAAACCGTCTGCTGTTCGGGTATTCCATCGCCGGCACACAGGGCGCGGAAATTTTCAGCGGCATTGACATTGTATCGGAATATGTATTCGATAAGCTGGTCGGCGACGCGCTGACGAACAAAAAGCTGCTCAGTCTGCTCCGCGAAAAGCAGATTGACACGCTGCATCTCTGCGGACTCGATGAATACGGCTGCGTGACGGCAACTGCGCTCGGCGCCGTGAGACGCGGATTTACTGCGGCGATCGTGCAGCGCGGCACGGAAACCGTACTCCCCGAGCGCAAAACCGCGAAGAAACGCGAAAAGCTCGAACAGGCAGGCGTTACGCGCATTTAACCGCTTCCGGCGGGAGGGGCTGAAACTGCAAGAAAGGGGAACAGCCGATGGCAACAGTATACTACGGCACATTATTTATTGCGTCACTGCTGCTGACGCTGCTCTATGCGATGATGTGGCACAAGCATTTCAGCGTGCATTTCACGCTGATCTTCTGCCTCATCCCGATCACAAATCTCGGCTATCTTCTGCTGACAGACGCAGTCGATGCGGACGCGGCACTGATCGCGAACAAGGTCATCTATGTCGGCGGATGCTTTTTGCAGCCGATCATCATGCTCTGCGTCTTCGATCTCTGCCATGTGAAATATACCCGCTGGCTGCGCGCTGCGGTCTTCGGGCTGAGCAGCGTGATCTTCCTCTCGATGATCTCCGCGGGGCACTCGGCGCTCTTTTACCGCAGCTATGAATTCGTGCAGCAGAACGGCGTCGGCATGCTCCGCAAGGAATACGGGCCGATGCACACAGTCTTCGTTGTGACAATCGTGCTCTATGCCGTGATGAGCATTGCTGCGCTGGCATATGCCTATTTCCGCAAGAAAGATGTTTCCCGCCGCACGATCTATCTGCTGCTGCTTACCGAGCTGCTTTCGGTCGCGAGCTATTTTGCGCGGCATCTGGTCGAGCCGTGGGAGATCTCCCCGGCGGTCTATGCGGCAGCGCAGATTGTGTTCCTTGTGATCATCCGCCGCGTCTGTCTCTATGACATCACCGACACCGGCATCGACACGCTGGTGCAGACCGGCGCCACAGGCTTTATCTCCTTCGACTTCAAGGGGCGCTATCTCGGCAGCAACGAGACCGCGAAGCATATTCTCCCGGAGCTCTCCGCACTGACCGTTGACCGGCGCGCAGAGGACAGCGCGGTCATGCGTGAGACGGCACTCCGCTGGCTCGCCGATTTCCGTGCGGACGAGAAAAACGACAAGGTCTATTACACGCGGGACGGCAGCACCTATCTGGTCTCTGTCACCTATCTCTACAACGGGCACCGCCGCCGCGGCTATCAGTTTTTCCTCACCGATGACACGAAGAATCAGCAGTATATCTCGCTGATCAATCAGTATAACACCGATCTGCGCGAGGAGGTTGCCGAAAAGACCGCGCACATCGTCGAGATGCACGACCGGCTGATCCTCAGCATGGCGGCGATGGTCGAAAGCCGCGACAACTCCACCGGCGGACATATCCGCCGCACAAGCGAGGGCGTGCGCATTCTCACCGAGGAGATGCAGAAGGACGGCGCGCTCAGGCTCACCGAGGATTTCTGCCGTGATCTCATCAAGGCAGCCCCGATGCACGATCTCGGCAAGATTGCCGTCGATGACGCGGTGCTCCGCAAGCCGGGACGCTTCACGCCGGAGGAATTTGAGAAGATGAAGGCGCATGCCGCAGAGGGTGCGCGCATCGTGCATGATATCTTAGAGGGCACGGACGATCACGACTTCCGGCGCATCGCAGAAAATGTCGCGCACTATCACCACGAACGCTGGGACGGCTCGGGGTACCCCGAGCATCTGGCGGGCGAACAGATCCCGCTCGAAGCACGCATCATGGCGATTGCGGATGTGTATGACGCGCTTGTGAGCCGCCGTGTTTACAAGGACAGCATGTCCTTTGCACAGGCAGACAAAATCATCACAGAGGGCATGGGCACGCAGTTTGACAAGGCGCTGGAGCCTTATTATATCGCGGCACGCCCGCGGCTCGAAGCCTATTACCGCACAGTGCAGGCAGAGGGAGGATGCTGATATGGGTAAGATCCGACCGGCATCTGCGCGGGATGCCTTCCGCATCGCAGAGATCTATGTGGCAAACTACCGGCTGAATTTCTATCCTTTCTTCCGCAATGACGCTTATTATTTTGACGAGCTGAATGTCCCGGACACCGCCGCGGAATATGCGGAGGGCACAGCGGCGCTCGCAGAAACCTATGTCTATGACGACGGCGGGATCGTGAAGGGATTTATCCGCATGCAGGGCGAAGAGATCGTGAAGCTCTATGTGGAGCCCGTGCTGCAAAGCGGCGGCATCGGCGCGGAGCTGCTGCGGTTTGCTGTCGGAGAAAAGGGCTGCACATGGCTCTGGGCACTGGAATACAACAAGCGCGGCATCGCGTTCTATGAACGGCACGGCTTCCGGCTCACCGGCGAGAACATGCTCGAGGACGGATGGGTGCCGCTGGTGAAGATGGCGCTTGCACAATGCGCAATGTGAAATGTGCGGTGTCCCATTCAATCTAAATCGCCGTAAGGCGATACCGAAATTGCAAATTGCGCATTGCGAATGGTTAATTCTGAGAAATAGGGGGGCTGATCATGAGCCTGTTTGAACAAATCGAACCGCTGCTTTTGCAGGTGCAGAAGCCCGCACGCTATATCGGCGGCGAGATGGGCAGCATCATGAAGGAAAAATCGCAGCTCAAGGCGCGCTTTGCCTTCTGTTTCCCCGACCGCTATGATGTCGGCATGAGCAATCTCGGCATGAAAATCCTCTATTCCTGCATCAACAAGCGTGCGGAATACTGGTGTGAGCGCGTCTTTGCGCCCGACACCGACTTTGAAGCGCTGATGCGCGAAAACGGCATCCCGCTCTATGCGCTCGAATCGCTTGAGTCCGTGCGGGATTTTGATTTCATCGGCTTCACCATCGGCTATGAGATGTGCTACACGAACATCCTCAATATGCTCGATCTTGCGGGCGTGCCGATCATGCAGCGCGACCGCGGGGAAAATATTGCCCCGATCGTCTGTGCGGGCGGCTCCTGCTGCTGCAATCCCGAGCCGATTGCCGATTTCTTCGATCTTTTCTTCCTCGGCGAGGGCGAGGAGCTCGATCTCGAGGTCATGGATCTCTATGTGAAATGCAAAGAGCAGGGCATGACCCGCTCGGCATTTCTGCGCGAAGCAGCAAAGATCGAGGGCGTCTATGTCCCCTCGCTCTATGATGTGACCTACAACGAAGACGGCACCGTCAAAGCATATACCCCGAAGGACGGCGCCCCTGCGACCGTGCGCAAGCGCATCATCTCCGATTTCGATGCCTGCGAAGCGCCCGAGGAATTTGTCGTGCCGTTCTCCGAGATCGTGCATGACCGTGCCGTGACCGAGGTGCTGCGCGGATGTATCCGCGGCTGCCGCTTCTGTCAGGCGGGATTCCTCTACCGCCCGTTCCGCGAGCGCACGCCGGAAACTGTCTGCCGTCAGGCAAAGACGCTCATTGACAACACCGGCTATGAGGAGCTCTCGCTCTGCTCGCTTTCAACCTCCGATCACTCGCAGATCGAGGAGATGATGGACGGGCTGCTGACCTTCACCGATGACGCGCATATCAATCTCAGCCTGCCGTCGCTCCGTGTCGATAATTTCAGCTCCGGGCTCATGAACCGCCTGCGCAGAGTCCGCAGCAGCGGTCTCACCTTTGCACCCGAGGCGGGCACACAGCGACTCAGAGATGTCATCAACAAGAATGTCACCGAGGAGGAGCTCATGCGCACCTGCCGCATCGCATTCAATGCGGGGCAGACCTCCGTGAAGCTCTATTTCATGATGGGGCTCCCGACCGAAACCGATGACGATATCCGCGGCATCATTGAGCTGGCGCAGCGCGTGGTCGATATGTACTATGAGATGGAGAACCGCCCGAAGGGGAGACCTGTGCAGATCTCATGCTCAGTCGCGACCTTCGTGCCGAAGCCCTTTACGCCGTTTGAATTTCACCCGCAGGACACCCGCGAGATGATCGCGCACAAGCAGAAGGTGCTCGAAGAAGCTGTCTCCGGCCACAAGCGGATCCGTGCGAGCTGGCATGCGCCGGATATGAGCATTCTGGAGGCGGTGCTGGCACGCGGCGACAGACGGCTCAGTGCGGTCATTCTGGAGGCGTGGAAGCGCGGATGTATTTTTGACGCCTGGAGCGAGCATTTCCGCTTTGACCTCTGGGAGGAGGCATTTGCGGCGGCGGGTCTCACGCCGGAATTCTATGCGAACCGCGACCGCAGCTATGACGAGGTCTTCCCCTGGGATCACATCGACTTCTATGTGGAAAAATCGTTCCTCATCAAGGAGAACGAGAAGGCAAAGCAGGCTGAGGTAACGCCGCACTGCCGCGCAAAATGCGCTGTCTGCGGTGTGACGAAAATCACCGGAAAGCCGTGTTTTGATTACAGCAAAAACGCAAAGGAGAAACGCGATGCTGCGCAATAACTTCTCAGAAGGCGTGATTCCCGTCATATTTATCGCGGTCTGGGCAATCATGTTTATCGGGATCGCTTCGTTCATTGTCATTTCGATTGTGAGAAATGTGCGGAAGAATGCGGAGAATGCCCGCATGCCGCAGGAGACGCTGCATGCACGCGTGGTGGCAAAACGCACAAATGTATGGGGCGATCACGCGACCACAAGCTATTATGTCACATTTGAGCTGGATACCCGCGAGCGTGCGGAACTGAAGCTCTCCGGCGCGCAATACGGCATGCTTGCCGAGGGCGACGACGGCATGCTGACCTATCAGGGAGACCGCTTTCTCGAATTTCAGCGCAATTACATCTGACTGCAACCGAAAGGAGCGTTGTCATGATCCCGGTCAGAGCGACCTTTGAAAAGCGCAGACGCGCAAAATATATCTCGCACCTCGATCTCATGCGCTGCATGACCCGCGCCTTCAAGCGCGCCGCCGTGCCGATCTGGTATACCGAGGGCTTCAATCCGCATGCCTATCTGATGTTCCCGCTGGCGCTCTCGCTCGGCTGCGAAAGCGGCTGCGAGTGCATGGATTTCCGCATTGACGGCGACATGACGCCCGAGGAAGCCATGCAGCGGCTGAACGCCGTTCTGCCCGCCGATTTGCAGCTCACGGCGATCGCGGCGCCCGTACACAAGCACACGGACATTGCCTTTGCGGATTACGCCGTGCATCTCCGTGCCGAAGCGCCCGTGACGGCAGAGCAGCTTCGCGAAAAGTGGGATGCGTTCATGGCACAGGGGCAGATCCTCATTGAGAAGAAGACCAAGCGCGGCACGGCGATGATCGACCTGAAAGAGCAGGTGCAGCGCTGTGACGCGGAAACGACCGCGGAGGGCGTTGCGCTCTCGCTGCGGCTTCCGGCGGGCACTTCGGTCAATGTGAACCCCTCGCTGCTGACGGATGCCTTCAAAGCATATCTCGCGGAGCATGCGCCCGGAATGAAGCTCTGCTTCCCGCAGACCGAGCGCCTTGCGATCCTCTGCGCGGACGGAAGTGCGTTCACATGAAAGGCTATATCCATTCGGTTGAATCCTTCGGCACCGTGGACGGCCCCGGCGTGCGGTTTGTGATCTTCTTTCAGGGCTGCCCGATGCGCTGCCGCTACTGCCACAACCCCGATACATGGAACATCGGTGCCGGCACAGAGGCCGACACCGATTCCTTGCTTGCGGAATTTGAAAAGAGCCGCGAGTTTTACCGCAGCGGCGGCATCACCTGCACCGGCGGGGAGCCGATGCTCCAATCAGAATTTCTCACGGAGCTTTTTACAAAGGCAAAGGCACGCGGCATCCACACCTGTCTCGATACCTCCGGCATCTGCTATGACCCCGCGCACCCCGCGCCTGCCGAGCGGTTGCTTGCCGTCACCGATCTCGTGATGCTCGATATCAAGCATATTGACGATCAGGCGCACCGGGCGCTCACAGGGCATTCCAATGCGAATATCCTTTCCTTTGCGGAGAAGATCAGCGCGTGCGGCGTGCCGCTCTGGATCCGGCATGTGATCGTGCCCGGCATCACCGACAGCGCAGAGGAGCAGCTCCGGCTCGGATATTTCATCGGCGGGCTCCGCACGCTCAAGGCGGTCGATGTCCTGCCCTATCATGATCTCGGCAGGCGAAAATACGAAGCGCTGGGGCTCCCCTATCCGCTCGGCGATACGCCGGTCTGCACCGCGGAGGCTGCCGCACAGGCAAAGGATACGATCCTGCGCGGCATCAAAAACCGCCTCCGCACGGGGAAATAGCTTACTGTGCGCCGACCTGCGCGACGGTCAGAGACGCCGCAAAGACAGCGGGGGCTGCACCGGCAACCGGAATGTCGATCGGTGTGTCGGAAGCGTTCACAAGCGTCCATGCGGTGCCTGCACGGAGCAGCGCGACCGTGTGCCCGCTGACCACAACAGGTGTATCTGCCGTGCCGCCGGGTGCGCCCGAGGTCGCGAGCAGCACAGCGCCGTCGAGCGACTGCAATGTGATCACAACACCGTCCGCGCCGCCCTCAGCCAGCACATTCCAGTCAAAGGCATAGACGCCGGTTTCGTTCACTGTCACGGCGTGATTCGCCGCATCATAGGAAAGCCCGTTGCCGAACTGCCGCACTGTCCCTGCGAGCGGGAGCGCAGCACCTCTTGCGATCGAGGTCTGTGCGGTGCTCATCTGCACATAGAGCGCATCGGGCTCTGTCGGCTGGGCGGGCGGCACCGGCGGCACCGGTCCGCAGCAGCATGCCGTGCCGAGACTTGCATCAATCAGCATATCATACACTTCTTTCTCATCGGATTACAGGCGGGACTGCGAAGACAGCGCCGCGCCTGCAATACAATATATGCCGGTGCAGCAGGAGAGGTGCGGAGAACAGAAAGAATGCCCCGGAGCAGCTTCATCAGAGCGCTCCGGGGCATGTTCCGTTATTCCATTATGTGCGGAAGGCGCCGCCCGGTTCTTCGGGAGCATCTCCGCCTGTGCTGACGGTGCGGCAGGAGACCGGCGTGCCGTCAAAGAACATGCCGATAATCGCCGCAGTCTCCGCCGGGATATTGCCTGTATCCATTTTTATTTCACCATCCAGACGGTCACGCCGTCGGTCTCATAATGCAGTGTGCCGTCGAGATCGGTGCGCGAAACGGTGCAGCCGATGTCGGAAAGGCGTTTGAGTGTCTGTGCGGCGGGGTGCCCGTAGTCATTCATCGCGCCGCAGGAGATCGCAGCCGCCTGCGGCCTGGCAGCGGCGAGGAATTCCGCCGAGGTCGAGCTGCTGCTGCCGTGATGCGACACCTTCAGCACGCTGATGCGCGGGATGAGCCCCGCTTCGAGAAATGCCGCCTCGCCCGCCGCTTCCAGGTCGCCCGCGAAGAAAAATGTGTGCGCACCGCATGTGACCAGGCAGCCGAGCGAGCAGTCGTTGAGTCCCTCAAAGGCGCTGTTGTCAACGGAAAGAAAGGTCAGCTCCGCGTCCCCGAGCGAAAGGGTCTCGCGGCACTGCGGTAGAAAGACGGGAATTTGCTTCTCCTCTGCGGTGCGGAGCATCGAAAGATACATCTCCGTTGTCGGGATCTGCGCCTCGGGAAGCGTCGGGAAATAGAGCGCATGCACGGGGAATACCCGCATCACGGTCTCAATGCCGCCGAAGTGATCGGAGTGCGGATGCGAGTTGATGATGCAGTCGAGCTCCTTGACGCCGAGCGCGACAAGCTGCTGCACGACCGTGATGCCCTTGTCGGTGTCGCCCGCATCAATGAGGACGGCATGCCCCTCCGTGCGGAGCAGGATTGCATCGCCCTGCCCGACATCGAGCACATCGACCCGCAGGAGCGCGGGCGGCGTATCGGGTGCCTTCGGCTTCCGCAGGAGCAGAAGCAGCAGCAGGGCGATCACCGCGAGCAGCACCGCGCCGCCGATATAATACGGCAGCTTCGGCTTCACGGCTTCCCACTGCGCCTGCCGTTTCAGGCGCGCATATTTGCGTTCGAGCGCACGCAGCTCGCGGACGCTCTGCTTTTGTTCGCCCATCGCGGCAAGCCTCCTTTCCCTTGATGCGTGTCAGGACAGCGCCGCGCCGGTCTCCCCGGTCATATCAGGGGCATCCGACTGCGGCTTTCCGACGATGATGCGCCGCTGCGAGCCGTCATCCGTGCAGGTGACAAGCGTCACGCGGGTGTCGCCGAAATCGTCCAGAATCCATGTTTCGCTGGGTTCAACGATGAAGTGATCGGTCACATAATAGGAGACGGGCTCCTTCCCCGGCACACAGAGCAGGATCTCCGTGCCGGTCTCGGCGTTTTTCAGATTATTGAAATATTCCTTGTAGATCGCGCTGCTGTGCGCGGCAATGCAGTAATTGCCGCTGCCGACCTCGCCGCTGCCGGGGAAATGCCCCGCTGCGACCTTGAGCACATCCTGCCCGACCCCCTCAAGGATCGGTGCGCGGATGCCGAGCGAGGGAATCACAATGGATGTGTTCTCGCGCATCAGCTTTGCCTTCTTGATGCGCCATGCGATCCGCTTGCCGCCGAGCACCGCAAGGATGCTGCAGCCTGCGAGCATGCAGAGCAGCCCTGCGATGAATGAGACACGCTGCCGGCGCGTCAGCTTTTGTTTTTCTTTCATGGCTCTGTCCCTCATGCGCTGTTGTTGTGCGGAGTGTTCCGCTGTTACCGCTATTATATCATAATCACGCAAAAAACGCAATGGGCGCGGAGCCCCCGCGCGCGGAGCCCGCGCCGGCGTTATTCTCAAGTCAACTGACTATTCCGCGCTAGCCTGCGCACCTGCGACGGCGCTGTTCGCGCCTGTTTCAGTAAATACACTGAATGGTGCAGGATACCCATTCAGCAACGCAGGTGCAGACAAAAGCTGCGAACAGCAGCGTCATACATAGTTGTTGAGCATGCTCTGCTGCGGTACACACAGCGGCGCACGGATACCTTTGATCCGTGCGCCGCTGCATTTTACATGGCAGTGTAGCCGCCGTCAACCGGGATGATCGCGCCGTTGACATAGGCACTGTTCTTCGATGCCAGGAACAGCGCTGCGGTGTCGAGCTCGCCCTCATTGCCGTAGCGGGCAAGCGGAATCATCTGCTTTGCATACTGAATGAAGAAGTCGGAATTCAGCGTCTCGGTGGTCAGCGGGGTGTAGAAATAGCCCGGGCAGATCGCGTTGACTGTGATGCCCTTCTCGCCCCATTCCGATGCGAGCGCACGGGTCATGTTGACCACGCCGCCCTTTGCAGCATGATAGGGGGAACTGGGTGCGATCTTGTTTCCGACGAGACCGTACATCGACGCGATGTTGATGATTCTGCCGTATTTCGCGGGGATCATGGCATGCTTTGCGACCTCACGCGCCACCTTGAAGGAGCCGAAGAGATCGACATCCATCTCATGCTGAAACTGCTCATCGGTGATATCCTCAGCGGGGGCGACTGCGCCGGTGCCGGCATTGTTGATCAGAATGTCGATTCTGCCGAACCGTTCCAGAATCGCAGCAACTGCCTTTTTCACATTCTCGGTATCGGTAATATCGCAGGCGACGCCGATCGCCTCCACACCGAACTCCCTGCTGATTTCTGCCGCGACCTCATCGAGCAGATTCTGCCGTCTGGCAACTGCTGCGATCTTTGCGCCCTGGCTTGCGAGCGCCTTTGCCATCTGCACGCCGAGACCGGTCGAGCAGCCGGTGACGAGCGCGACTTGTCCGCTCAGATCAAAATAGTTTTTCATCCATCATCCATCCTTTCATGTTGTCGATATACAAAAACAGCGCACCTGCATCACGCGGTGCGCTGCCTGCATATACTGATTATAGCATTTTTGCGCAGAAATGTCAATGGATGTACGGATTGTTATCCGCATGAAACAGGAAAGCCGCGGCAGAGAAAAATCCGCGTACAGGGGTCTTGACAAACCGTCTTCTTTGTGATATAATATATAAGTGCCGGAAACCGGCAGCAATGAGATGGGCTCGTAGCTCAGCTGGGAGAGCGCCGCGTTCGCAACGCGGAGGTCAAGGGTTCGATCCCCTCCGGGTCCATACAGAAGATCCCGATGCAGATGCGTCGGGATCTGTTTTTTATCGGGAAACAGGAATCCCCGCCGTCAGGCGGGGATTCCAATTCAGTGAAATTACACCATCAGATCGCAGATCATCTTGCTCAGTGCGACCGGGTCCTCAACCTGCATGCCCTCGATGAGCAGTGCCTGCTGGTAGAGCAGATCGGAATACTGCGCGAGCTTTTCCTTATCTTCGGTGAGCAGCCGCTGCAAAACGGCAAAGACCGGGTGATCCGGGTTCAGCTCAAGCACACGCTCTGCCTGCACATTGCCGCCGGTCGGCATCGCACGCAGTACCTTCTCCATCTCCAGCGAGATCTCGCCGTCGCTCGAAAGGCAGACAGCGTGATTCTTGAGGCGTGTCGAGAGACGCACCGCCTTGACCTTGCCTGCGAGCGCCTTCTGCATCTCCTCAAAGAGATCCTTCGACTCCGCGGTCTTCTCCTCCAGCGCAGTCTTGTCCTCCTCGGATTCCAGCCCCAGATCGCCTGCGGAAACATTCTTGAACTGCTTGTCTGCATACTGCGCGATCATCTGCACAGCAAACTCATCGACGCCCTCTGTCAGATACAGCACCTCATAGCCCTTGTCGCGGACAAGCTCCGCTGCCGGGAGTGCCGCACAACGGGTGACGCTGTCGCCTGCTGCGTAATAGATGAACTTCTGATCCTCGCGCATTCTGCTGACATACTCCGAGAGGGTGGTGTAGCCCTCTGCGCTGTCGCAGGAGGAGCTGTGGAAGAGCAGGAGATCCTGGAGCAGCTCCTTGTTTGCGCCGAAGCTGTGATAAACACCGAACTTGAGCTGGATGCCGAATGCCTTCCAGAATTCCGTATACTTCTCGCGGTCGGTTTTCAGCAGCTTTGCAAGCTCATTCTTGATCGACTTCTCGAGTGCCTTTGCAATGAGCTTGAGCTGACGGTCATGCTGGAGCATTTCGCGGGAGATGTTCAGCGAGAGATCCTCGGAATCGACGAGACCGCGCACGAAGCTGAAATGATCGGGCAGCAGATCTGCGCACTTCTCCATGATCATGACGCCGCTTGCGTAAAGCTGAAGGCCCTTCTCATATTCCTTTGTGTAGTAGTCATACGGCGCCTTCGAGGGGATATAGAGCAGGGAATTATAGGTGACAGTGCCCTCTGTGCGGCTGTGGATATGCAGCAACGGATCGCCGTAATCCATGAACTTCTCGTGATAGAACTGGTTGTATTCCTCATCGGTCAGCTCATTCTTGTTCTTCTTCCAGATCGGCACCATGCTGTTGAGTGTCTCGATCTCGGTGTGGGTCTCATATTCGCCCTCCTTGCCCTCGACCGGGTGCTGATGGGAGGTCTCCATGCGGATGGGGAAGCGGATATAGTCGGAATACTTCTTGACGAGCTGGCGCAGGCGGTATTCCTCAAGATACTCGGAGTAATGCTCGTCGTCGGTGTCGTCGAGCAGCTCCAGCACGATTTCCGTGCCGACGGATTCCTTATCGCAGGTATCGACGGTGTAGCCGTCCACACCCTCAGACTGCCAGACATAGGCGGTATCGGCGCCGTATGCTCTGGTGCGGACGGTCACGCGCTTTGCGACCATGAACGCGGAATAGAAGCCGACGCCGAACTGACCGATGATGTCGGTGTTCTCGTCGAGGGTGTTCTCCGTTTTGAATGCGCGGGAGCCGGAATGTGCAATGACGCCGAGATTCTGTTCAAGCTCCTCCGCAGTCATGCCGATGCCGTTATCGGTGATCGTGAGGGTGCGCTTTTCCTTATCGGGGATGAGCTCGATATAGAAATCGTCCTTGCCGATGCCGACATTTTCATCGGTCAGCGAGCGGAAATAGAGCTTGTCGATCGCGTCGGAGGCATTGGAGATCAGCTCACGGAGGAAGATCTCCTTGTGGGTATAGATGGAATGGATCATCAGATCCAGCATCCGTTTGGATTCAGCCTGAAATTGCTTTTGTTCCATAATGGTACATCACCTTTATCTGATATTAGCACTCAGTTCTCCTGAGTGCTAATTTAGTATAGCACAAATCGTCAGAAAAGTCAAGCCCGCGCAGAAAAACCTCCGGGATTTTCATTGTCCCGGAGGTTTGCTTTCTTCCATTGACCTGTGCCGCACCTGCAAATCACAGATTGCTGTTTGCCGGCGCATTCGGATTGCCGGTGAGACTGCGCCATGTGCAGGCGATTTTCGCATTCGTGTTGCCGAAATATATGAGAATATACTGCGCATCCTTCTGCGTGACGGAACCGCTGCCGTCTACGTCCGCCGTCGCTCTCTGCGCCGCTGTGAGTGCTGTGCCGAGCCCGGAGCTCAGGTCGCCTGCGCATTGCAGCGCCAGCATCGCGTCGGTCGCTTCGACCGTGCCGTTTCCGTTGACATCGCCGAAGACAGGATCCTTCGCAGGCTCCTGATAGCCAACGGGATAGCGCGTGAGCCCGTAGGTCGTCGAGGAGCTGAACACCTCCGACATCGGGATGCTTCTGCCCCAGTGCACCTTTCCGCCGTAATTGCCTTCGGTGACAATGATATTGCTCTCGTGAATCTCCAGCACAACGACAAAATGCGCGTCATTGTTTGTGCGGAGCAGGTCGCCGACACGAAGCGTGCTGTAATCGGTGAACTTCCGCGCAGGGAGCGTGCCGAAGGCTGCATCGCTGAGCATGAAGGCGAAGCCCGCACAGCCGTAGCCGCGGCTGAAAACGCCGCCATTCCAGTCGTAGTAATTGTCATTGGTATAGGGTGTGCCCTCGGGATAAGTCGATTTGAACGCGATCATCGCATTGTAGACCGCAGATGCTGAAAGATCGGGCGTTGCTGCTGCGGCAGTTTCCTGCACGGCGGCAGCGGGCGCAGCGGTGATCTCCGCGGCGAACGCCGGCTGACAGAGCAGCATACCGGCAAGCAGCGCCGATGCGATGCGGAATTTCATCAGATGTTTCATAGTCGGTTCCCCCTTATCATTTCTCTCTCATGAACGGATTGCCGTGCGGCATACAAAAACGGGATGCTGCTATTCACATTATACAGCATCCCGTTTTGTGTGTCAAGAATATTCGTGAGATTTCACGCTGCCAAATTCCGGTTACCGTCTGCCGACTGCCATGTAGTCATATTCACAGTACCAGAAATTGGTCTCATAGAACTGGTTTTCAAATTCCTCAAGCGCATCGCAGATCCACTGATACTCCTTCTTGCGGCCGGGATCCTCCGGCGCCTGCTCAAGACGGCGGCGGAAGAAATCGGCGCGATAGGCGAAGCTCTCTGCAAAGAGCGCTGTTCTGCCGTCGAAGTCGAATTCGCTGAGATCGGTCATCGTGCTGAACATGCGCACATCGCGGAAGCCCGAGTTGATCAGCTGCGAGCAGAGCTTTCTGCCGTTGTACCGGTCGGAGCCGCCCGGAAGCTCGCCGCATTTCCGGATGATCTCATCCATCAGCTCAGCGTGCGGATAGCAGAGCTTGCTGCCGTCATCGGAGCCGCGCAGGATGATATACGATCCCGGCTCCATCACATGCCGCAGCTTGCGCAGCACGCGGTTCGGGTCGCGCAGATGCAGCAGGAGCAGCGCGGAGAAGACGATGTGCAGCTTCGGGATATTGTGCTTTTCCATCAGGGCGCGGAGGTCGTCCTCAAAGCTCTCACTTTCTGCGTCGAGCACCTCGAAGACCATCTTCGGATTCTCCGCAAAGAGGATGCGGGCACGCTCGATCACGCGGGCATTGAAATCGACGCAGAGCACCTTCCCGACCCGCGGATCACTGCCGAAGCGGTCTGCCGCGACAAAGCCGTAGGCGCTGCCGAGATCGAGCACATAGCGAGTTTCATCCTCGGGGAAGGGCGCAAGACTCTCAAGATAATCCAGTGCGGCACGGTCGGAGCGCGCTGCGTTCTTCGCCTGGATTTCAAGCCGCTTCAGCTCATTGCTGTAATCGGAGGAATAATTGGAGGCGGAGAAGCTGCTGCTGCCGCTGCTGTCTGCGCGGGACACCTGTCCCTTGTGGGCGGCATCGAAATTCTGCTGCGAATCCCGGGCAGCGGATGCACCCTGCTTCGATTTTTCGAGCGAGAGGCGGACAAATTCCGTGAGCTTGTCCATCGAGACCTCGTCGATGCGGTAATTCTGGAAGCGGGAGAGCGTGCGCGGGAGCTGATCCTGTGTGATGCCGCGTGTATAGGAGAGGATACTGCCGCCCGGCTTGCGGCGGCTGAGGATATCCTCGCAGAAGGTCTCGTATTCGTATTCGACCCAGCCGCTGAGAATGAACTCCGTGCAGGTCGAGACAACGATGAGGATGCGTGCGGAATCGAGCGCTGAGTCAATCGCCTTTTTGTAGTCGCTCATGCCGAGCCGGAAGATCGACTGTCCGCTCATGAACGCAGCCACGCCCTTGTCGCGGAGCATCTGATAGAGCGCCTCTGCAATGCGGCAGTCCTCGGTTTCTTTGCCTGCATCGTCGGTATGCTTATAGGAGATAAATACATCGTACTGTTCCATCGGGCGGTTCTCCTTTCGTGCGGGAAATATTATTTTGATTATAGCATATTCTCTCCAAAAACGCAATAGCCCGGAGCCCGGCTGATGCGGAACGGGCAGTTGTCTTCAAAAAACGCCCATAGGCTTTACAAAAACAGGGAAATCGTGTATACTGTTATCAATATACCGATACGGAAAGGGGCAGCGCCATGAAACGAATCCTCTGTGCCGTGCTCTGCGCGGCAGCGATCCTCGCCGCAGGATGCAGCGGTCAGGACGGGAAGAAGCACCCGAAGAAGGAACGCAGCACCGCGGAAACCGAGTCTGCCGCAGACTCCGGCAGCACTGCATATGACATTTCCGGGGGCATGCCCGTCATCTCCATCGAGACGGTCAGCCGCGCCGACGATGTGATGAAATTTGTCACGGAGCCGGTCGCCGCACATGTCTCAAAGCAGATCGCTTCGTGGACACGCGGCTATGTCATGCCGCCTGCTCCCTATTACGAAGCATGTACGGTCTCTGTCACGGCGCCCGACGGCACAGAGCTGCTCGCGCCGGCGGATGCCGATGTCAAGGTGCGCGGCAACTGGACAACCTCCTATGACAAGAAGCCGCTGCGGCTGAAATTCGGGCAGAAGCAGAATCTGCTCGGTCTGAACGGCGGCGCGGAATTCAAGAACTGGGTGCTGCTCGCAGGCGCCAAGGATATTTCCCTCTCACGCGACAAAGCCGCATTTCAGCTTGCAAAGGCGCTCTATGCGGAGGACGGCTTCTATGCCGCCGATGCACAGTTTGCAGAGGTGAAGATCAACGGTGAATACTGGGGCGTCTATTTGCTCACCGAGCAGCAGGAGGCGAAGAAAAACCGCGTGAACATCAGCACGCCGAAGCAGGATGAGACCGATATTTACACCGGCTATTTTCTTGAATTCGACGGGTATTATTACGCGGAAGAACCGATGCAGCAGTTCAAGATGGATTATGCCGGAAATGCGCCCCTCACGCCCTTCGACGGAGAGGGCGGCGGCGGCAGAACGGTGAAGGTGCAGCAGGAATCCTATCGCCCGGGACGCAAAAAGCCGGTCGGCATCACGATCCGCAATGACATCCGCTCGCAGGCACAGCATGATTTTATCGCGGAATATATCGGCAATGTCTACCGCGTGCTTTACAGCGCCGCCTATGAGCACAAGGCGTATCAGTTCAGCGGGGATCTGCGCAGCATCTCCGAGACCGATGCAATCACGCCGCGGGAGGCTGTGGAGCGCGTTGTGAATGTGCGCTCGCTGGCAGATGCCTATATCCTTGCGGAAATCGCCTGCGACGCCGATCTTTACTGGTCGAGCTTCTTTATGGATGTGGATTTCAGCGAGAAGGGCAGCCGCCTGCTGACATTTGAGGCGCCGTGGGATTATGATTCCGCATTCGGCAACAAGGATCGCTGTGCGGACGGCACCGGCTTCTACGCGGCGAATATTATCCCGGATGTCAACGGCGAATACGAGACGATCAACCCGTGGCTGGCAGTGCTGATGTATGAGGACTGGTTTCAGGAGATCATCCGGGAGCAGTGGACGAAGCTCTATGACAGCGGCGCCTTCGAGCGCACCGCAGAGACGATTCTTTCGGATGCGGAAAACGGCAAAGAGGCATTCTCGCGCAATATCAGCCGGTGGGGAAAGCCTGCCGACGACGGCGGAATCCGCAATGAGCTTGCCTCGGCCACGCGCAGGCTCCGCACGCAGTCCGAGGGCGCAGAGCAGCTTGCCGCATGGATCCGCACCAGAGCGGAGTTCCTGAATGCGTACTGGCATAAGTAATCTGAGCGCAGTCTCCGGAGCGGTATTCCGGAGGCTGCTTTTTTCAGCCGCTTCGGGCGGCAAAAATTGTACGCCGCACCCATTGCACTTTTCCGCAGAATATGCTATAATAATAAGTAACTATCAAAAAGGAAGTGCAATATGCGTATTCGTCATAAGCCGTGGGCAAGACCTGAGCTTGCCGCCTCCCCGATCTGCACCGATATTCCCGGGGCAAAAGCCCTCCGCGGAATCTGGCGTGCACAGTTCGTGCGCCCGGAGCAGCCGCTTTTCATCGAGCTTGGCTGCGGAAAGGGCGGCTGGGTCTCGCAGGCAGCCGTCCGCAATCCCGGGAACAATTATCTCGCGTTCGATATCAAATCGGAAATGCTCGGCATGGCACGCCGCAAGACCGATGCCGCCTTTGCGGAAGCCGGCAGAACGCCTGACAATATCCGCCTCTCGATCCTCAATATCGAGCATATCACAGAGGTGCTTTCGCCGGAGGATAAGGTTGACCGCATCTATATCAACTTCTGCAACCCCTGGCCGAAGATGAGCCACAAGAAGCGCCGCCTGACACATCCGAAGCAGCTTTATCAGTATGCCTCGCTGCTGCGCGGAGAGCTGCATTTCAAGACGGATGACGCTGATCTCTTTGCGGAATCGAAGGAATATTTCACCGAAAGCGGCTGGCAGATTCTCCGTGCGACGGACGATCTCCACGCGGACGAGCCCGCCGACAATATCCGCACGGAGCATGAAAACATGTTTGCGGCGGAGGGGAAGAAGATCCATTTCCTGATCGCCGTGCCGCCGCAGGGTGCTTACGGGCAGCCGGTCCGGGAATATGTGAAGAAGAAGGATGCGCCGGAGGTGCAGGATGAACTGGGAATGGAAAAAACAGAGCCGTAACGGAAAGGGCTTTCTTCATGTCGGCTTCGGCACGGCAGATGCAGTCGGCACAGAGCACCCCGCATCGGATATCCCGATCGGAGAGGGCTTGCGGCTGATGATGACAAAGGCAGTTGACCGCTGGTGGCTGATCGCGCTTGCGGGCGCGGCGCTGCACCGGCTGACAAGGCGCAGAAAGCGCTGAACATCTGCCGGAAACACCCTTTTTACTTTTGCGCCGGCAGTAAGATAAATCGGAATTTACCGGGGAGAAGTGCCTCCGGCGGATTTATAATGAGGGCTCTGCCCTCAAACTCCCGCCGGGGGCAGCGGCCCCCGGACCCCGTTGCAAAATCCCCCCGCCCCCGCGGGGGCGGGGGGATTTTGAGA
>JAEEXH010000041.1 GCA_016291435.1 Oscillospiraceae bacterium | reverse complement strand
CGAATCGCAGGGCGATTCGCCTAGGGGGAGCCTCTATCGCAGGCTCCCCCTCTCGGCAAAACGATCCACTGGATCGTTTTGCTCGATTCACCCCTGCCGAGCTCCTAAAGTCAAGGGATTTCGCCGCTTGCGGGCGGCGACCAGAGGCTGCTCGCCTCTGGACTCTCGCAAGCCTTTGGAAAAGGCTTGCGCGAAACTTTAATCATAGGCTCTTTGACTTTACGGAGCTTTTTCGACAAGCTGAGCCCTGGTACAGCACGTACCGGGGCATTTCGCATACGCAAAAGAAGCTGCCCCCGACACCGTTTCCGGCATCGGGGGCAAATCTTTGGAGAATCGTGTAACCCAAGTCATCGGAGAAGATCACCAACAGCTGTTGTAGACCTTACCTGCGTACATGGCCTTGTTGTTGTACTTGAACATTTCGGAAACCGTGCAGACGACATAGCCGTTCTGCTCAAGCCAAGGGCAGAGCTGCTCCACAGCGGTTGCGGTAGAATCATAGGTCTCGTGCATCAGCACGACCTGACCGTTCAGCGAACCGTTCTGCGCTGCCTGCTGGATCTTCTGCACGATTGCACTCGCAGATGCGCCGCTCCAGTCTCCGGAATCAATGCCGCTGTTCGGGAACGGAACCGGCAGCGTGTTTGCGATTGTCGTACTGTATTTCAGATACGGGAGTCTCACAAGATAATCGCGTTTGACGCCGAGGAGATTGTTGAGTGTGTCCTTGCAGCGGTTGTATTCGTTCAGAACACCGCTTGCGTCCATCTTATCAAGATTGTCGGGATGCGACCATGTGTGGTTCGCGACCTCAAACCCTCTTGCCTCAGCTTCCTTGACCTCGCCCGGATTGCTGGAAATTCTGCTGCCCCAGTAGAAGAATGTCGCATGGAAGCCCTGCTTTGTCAGCGCATTCTGAATGCGGGATGCATAATTCTGACCGCTGACCGGACCGTCATCGAAGCTCAGCGCGACTGTCTTTTTCCCGGGCGGAATCCAGCTGATGTCAGCAGTGTTATACCACTTGTCACCGGGATGCAGCTCCGGCCAGTCCGCGTTGTTCACGGTGGCAACGGTCGTTGTTGTCGTTGTCGTGGTTGTGGTCGTCGTCGTGCGGGTCAGCTCCGGGTAGAAGAAGAACTGCCGCAGCATGGAGTAGTCGATCGCATTGAGCTTATTGTCGCCGTTCATATCAGCCGTATCCAGATACACCTCCGCATCGGTATCCGCCTCCAGGAATGCCAGCAGATCCAGCACATCCTGTCGGTCGATCTTCTCGTCGTGATTGACATCTCCGCGCCGATACTGTGTCGGCAGCTCGGAGATCACCGAATCCACATAGAAATCGCAGAGGCTCTCCGCGGTCTCCACATAGAGGTAGCAGTCTGTCGCACCCGCCGGGATCTGATACGATGCGTTTTCGAGCACCGTCCATGTGCCGCTCGCTGCGGAACCCTCCGCGATCTGTGCGTAGTTGGTTCCCGAGCCGTCCTGATACTGGAGCGAGAGCTTCATGGCAACGGCGTCGCCGGTTTTCTGATACACCGCGCAGGAAAAGCTGTAAGTCTCACCGGCGCTCCAGGCGGAGCCGAGGGCAACCACAGGGCCGTTCCATTCATTGCTGCGGCTGCTGATTTTCAAGCTGTACTGACCGTCATTGGCGACCTCGCTCGTGCGCTCCACTGATTCTGTGGCACGCGCCGCAAAGCTGTCCAGCCCGGTCTCAAAGGATGCGTTGAGCAGCTTCTGACCCGCGCTCGCCGGGATTGCAGTCACTGCAACGCCCGCCGCAACGATCGTAATGCCTGCGCATCTTGCAATCAGTTTTTTCATGGAGACCATAAATCTCACCCCGTTTTTCTGTTGTGCTTCTCTTTTATCTGATTTCGGTTATATGTAAAAAAATGAGTGGAGCGTCAGGTCGGGATCATATCCTGCCCGACGCTGCCACTTAGGGGGAACATGGTTCAGAGGCTCTCGATGGAACCTGCGAGATACTGCAAAAGCAGCGTGAGATCCTTGTCCGTCAGCGAGCCGTCGGCGTTGGTGTCAGCGTTGGCTTTGCCCTTGACGGAAAGACCCACATCAATACCTGCAACTGCCTTTGCGAGCATGACGGCATCTGCGAGCTCCACGAGTCCGCTGCAATCGACATCGCCTGCGATGCCGGGCTTCTGCGGATTTTCGCCGCTGTCGCTCGTAGCAGTGGTAGTCGTCGTCGTTTCAGTTTCAGTTGTAGAAGTTGTGGTCGTTGTAGTGGTGCTCTCAGTGGTCTGCGCACCGGCAAGCGATGCGGGAACTGCACCCTCGATGCCGCCGTATGCTTCGTCCACATAGAAGTCGATCGTGGCATCCGGCGTCTCCAGATAGAGGAGCATACCGGTCGCGCCTGCGGGGATCTGGTAGCTGTCATTGGAAACGAGCACCCATTCGCCCTTCTTCGCGGTGACAGTCGCCACCTCCGCGTACTTCTCGTCGCCGTCTGCGGAATACTGGAGTGTCAGCTTGATGTCCTGTGTTGCTTCACCCTCGGTGTATTTCACCATTGCGCCGAAGCTGAAAGTCTCGCCCGGCTTGAACGGATTGCTGCTCAGGTTTCTGCCGGCGCCGTTCCAGGTTTCCTGTCTGCCGGTGACGGAGAGCAGCCCGCTGCCGAGATACGCCTCGCCGGAGGTCTGCGCGACCTTGTCACTGCCGCGCTCAGCCCAGCGCTCTGTGTCGCTTTCAAAGGTGTTGTGGAAGTAGCAGCCGTCCTGATCGGGCTCGATTATGGTCGGGGTCTTGCCGCCGCCGGCGGGGTTGTCGCCGTCGCCGTAATCAGACGGGTCGATCATAGCCGCGAGGGAATTATAAGCTGCCTTTGCGCTGCCGTTGTCATTGAAGAGGAGGCAGTTTTCACCGCGGCGCCAGCTTGTGCCGTCGGTTGTGCCCCAGACAACGAACGCTTCGACTGCCGGGTTATCGAGTGCGCACTGCATGATCGCCTTGTAGCGGTCAGCGTTTGCCTGCGCGATATCGAGCTCTGTGATGTGGACACAGCCGGTAATATCCGCATAAGTGTTCAGTGCGGAGCGGTAATCGTTGACGCTCGGCCAGTCTGCATTGAGGTGAGACTGCATGCCCACGCCGTCGATCACATCAGCAGCCTTCAGATCCTTGACCAGATTGATAATGCCGGTCTTCTTCGGCTCCTGATACTCGTTGTAGTCATTATAGAAGAGCTTGCAGCCCTCAGGACGGTACTTCTTTGCGTAGGTAAACGCCTTCTTGACGAAGCTGTTGTCGCCGTAGACGGAGACCCATGCAGAAGTGCCGGAGTTGGTATTGTTGTCGCCCTTGTCGCGCGGGCCGGAAGAGCCGTCCTTGATGCACTCGTTCGCGACATCGTAGGCGTAGAGGTTCAGGTCGGGATACTGCTCTGCGATCGCATCAAACATGTTGTGGATGTAGCTTTCCATGCGCTGATCCATCGTGGAGGTATCGACCCAGCTGCCGTTGTTGAAATCGCTCTTGAAGAACCAGCTCGGGGTCTGGGAGTGCCAGACGAAGGTGTGACCGCGCATTGCGATATTGTGCTGCACACAGAAGTCGATGATGCTTGCGGCGCGGCTCAGCGACACCTTGATGTTATTGTTGGAAGAGCCGTTCTGCACGAGGGTCGCATCCGGCTTGAGCTCATTCTCGCAGGTGACGGAGTTGAACTCGCGGAGGATGATGCCGGTGATTGTCGAATTACCCATGCTGCCGTTCGGAACACAGGTGCCGACGCGGAAGTGATTCGCGTAGATATCCTTGAGACCGACATCCGCTGCATGTGCTTCGATCTCTGCGCGGCTCCAGGTCTTGTTCTTGCCCTCTGCCTTAAAGCTGTCAAAATAAAAGTCGTTCGTGCTGTCGGTGGTGATTGTCACGGTGAGGTCGGCTGCATCATCCGGTGCTGCATAGCTGCCGGAGAGCTTCGTCCATTCGCCTGCGTTTGCAGCCTCTTTCACGATCACTGCGGATTCCCTTGCGCCGTCGGGTCTGAGCCACGAAAGCGTGAGGGTGAAAGTCTCGGCGGTGTCCGCCTTGACGAATACACTGTATGCATAGCGCATGCCGCCGTCGAGGTAATAGCCCTTATCGGAAGCAGCGCCGTCTGCTGCGTTCTGCCGGTTCGTGACTGCCATGCCGCGGGAGGAGTGATACGCCCCCTGCGGTGCTGCTTTCAGCTCCGTGAAGTCGCCGACATTGTACCAGCCGTCATAATTCGATTCAAATCCGTTGCTGACCAGAAGATCAGCGGATGCGGTGCCCGAAGGCATCACAGTCAGCGCGGAGAGCGCCATCGCTGCGGACATGACGCCCGCGAGCATTCTTTTCAGTTTCATTTTATTTTCCCCCAAATTTCTGCGATGATACCAGATGTGCGGTTTTGTGTTTCGGTTCCGGAGTTTCTCCGTTCCCTTTGACTTTATTCTAGCATATATGCACAAAAAAAGCAAATAGGTATTCTTTGATAGGGGGTATAGGGAAAAACATATGGTATTTCCGGTGAATTTAATACAGTCCGTATATATGAAGAAACTGTGAATTACTGCATGTTGAATTCAAGAGCAATATCGTTATTATTTTGCAAAATCCGTTCGGTTTGCCGGATTCTTCCGGCGGGCTATTGCAATAATCCCGGATTTATGGTACAATATATATGTATCTTTGCATACGCATCTCACACAGAAAAGGAGAATCACGATGTTTGATCAGATCGGCGAAACCCTGCACGGATTTACCGTCACGCGCATCCGCGAATCGGCGGAGCTCGGCGGCAGACTCGTGGAAACGGTATACGAAAAGACCGGCACGGAGCTTGTCTGGGTCGATAACGGCATTGAGAACAAGCTCTTCTCGATCGCATTCAAGACCCTCCCCGAGCAGAGCACCGGCGTCTTTCATATTCTGGAGCATTCTGTGCTCTGCGGCTCCGCAAAGTATCCTGTGCGGGAGCCGTTTGTCGAACTGCTGAAAAGCTCGATGAACACATTTCTCAACGCGATGACCTTCCCGGATAAGACGATGTATCCTGTCTCCAGCCGCAATCCGCGTGATTTTCTGAACCTCACGGAGGTCTATCTCGATGCGGTGTTTGCGCCGCGCATCCTCGAAGATCCCAATATCTTCTGCCAGGAGGGCTGGCACATCGAAGAAGCCGAAGACGGCACGCTCACCTACAAGGGCGTTGTCTTCAATGAGATGAAGGGCGCGACCAGCAGCGTGGACGATCAGGCGGAATACAAGATGCTGGAAATGCTTTTCCCCGATACCTGCTACGGCTTCAATTCCGGCGGTGATCCCGCTGTCATCCCCTCGCTCACCTATGAGACCTTCTGCGAAACCTACCGCAGATTCTATCACCCCTCGAATGCACGCATTTTCCTTGACGGCAGCGTGCCGCTGGAGGAGACATTGCGGCTCATCGACGCATATCTCTGCAAATATGAGAAGTGCGCTGTCCTCCCCGAGATCGGCATGCAGAAGCCCGTTTCCGCGGAGGAGACCATCCCCTATGATCTTGCGAAGGAAGAGCCGATCGAAGACCGCGGCTGCCTGACGGTCGGCAAGATCGCAGGCACATGGGACGAGCGCGCAAAGCTGCTCGCGATCCGTGTGCTGAATGACGCGATTGCGGGCTCCAATGAAGCGCCGCTCAAGCGTGCCGTGCTCTCCGCAGGGCTGGCGCAGGAAATGGATGTCATGCTCGATGATTCCATCGCACAGCCCTTTTTGCTCATTCACCTGAAAAACACCGCCGACGGCAGAGACGGCGAAATCCTGCCGCTCATCCGCAGGACTGCCGCAGAGCTCCTCGAAAAGGGGCTTGACCGCGCCGCACTCGAAGCCTCTGCGAACCGTCTCGAATTCCGCCTGCTGGAGCCCGACGAGCCGCAGGGTCTTGACCGCTGCATCAACGCCATGAACAGCTGGCTGCACGGCGGCGACCCGATGCAGTATCTGGTCTATGCAGATGACTTCGCGGCTGTCCGCAAAATGATCGCAGACGGCAGCTTTGATGCGCTGCTGCGTACACTCTATATTGACGAGGAGGGCACCGCCGTCCTACACTCTGTCCCCTCCTACACCCGCGGCGAGGAGCTGCGGAAGGATGAGGCAGACCGCCTTGCAAAGATCCGCGCAGCATGGACAGACGCCGATCTGGAAGCAAACCGTGCGCGCAATGCGTCCCTGCTGGCATGGCAGCAGACGCCCGATACGCCTGAGCAGCTTGCAACGCTCCCGGTGCTTGATCTCTCCGAGGTCAGCGATCAGCCGTCGCTTGCTGAGACAGAAGTGACAGAGCATGCCGGCATCACGGTGCTCTGTCACCCGGCAGCATGCAGCGGCATCGTGCATCTCACGCTTTATTTCCGTCTCACAGACCGCACGCTTGAGGACATTACCCTGCTGAATATCGCCGCAGACGGCTTCGGCAAGCTCCCGACAAAGCGGCACGGTGCGCTGGAGCTCCAGCAGCTTCTCAAAAATACCGTCGGGCGCCTGAATATCGGTGTCGAAATGGCGGCAAACCGCAAAGACAGCGAGCACTGCACACCGCTGCTGGCTGTGCGGAGCAGCGTGCTCGAGGAAAAGCTCCCTGCTGCGTTCGACCTGATTCTGGAGGTCATGCAGGAGACCGATTTCTCGCAGAAGGACAAAATCCGCGAATTCATCCTGCAAATGGATGAGCGCGCAAAAATGGCGGGCGTTATGGCGGGGCATGCACTCGGCATGTCGATCGCAATGTCGCGGTATTCCGCACGCGGTGCCGTTGCAGATGCCCTCAGCGGCTATGCATCCATCATGCGCCTCCACCGGCTCGCAAAGAATTTCGATGCAGAATTTGACGCATTCACAGCAGAAATCAACACCGCCGTGCAGGAGACCTTCTGCCGTGCACGCCTGACCGCATCGGTCACCGCGGCGAAGCCTGCCGACATTTCAGCGCTGCTTGACCGTCTGCCGGAGGGCACCGCTGTGCCGGAGAAGCAGGCCTACCGTGCAGAGCTGCCTGAACGCACGGGCTACACCATTCCCGCGCAGATCGGCTTTGCGGTGCAGGGCTACGCACTCCCGCTGAGCGGCATCGAATATCAGCCTGCGATGGCAGTCGCGACCAAGATCATCTCGCTCAGCTACCTCTGGAATACCGTCCGTGTGCAGGGCGGCGCTTACGGCACTGGCATCTCTGCGGCGCGGGACGGCAGCGTCTTCACCTACTCCTACCGCGACCCCACTCCGGCTGCGACGCTGGAGGTCAACCGCGGCATTTCCGATTTCATCCGCGGATTTGTCGAGAGCGACGAGCCGCTTGACAAATATATCATCTCCCGCGTGTCGGACGGCGACCCGCTGCGTTCGCCGCGTGAGGAGGGCGCGTTTGCCGATGCACTCTGGCTCTCCGGCGAAACAAAGGAGGATCTGATCGCCTCCCGCCGCGGCATGCTGGCAACGACCCGCGCACAGCTCCTCGAGACCTGTGCCGCATGGGATGCGCTCTGCGAGAAGGGTGCGGTCTGCGTGGTCGCTTCGGAAGCGCAGCTTGCCGGCTGCGGCGGACTGACGATCCTCACGGATGCAGAATAACGCAGATACAATCTTTCAGATAACAGAAGCCCCCGGTACTCCGCAGTATCGGGGGCTTCGTGCTTTCCGCACACAAACAACGGCGCCGTACTGCTGCCTTACAGTACGGCGCCGCTGCTAGAAAGGAGTGGTAGTGATGATGTCGTGAATCAGCCCTGATTCCAGCTCTCGAGCTCCCGGTAAAGACCGAGATAGAGCTCTGCGGACTGTGCCCAGCTGAAGTCTGCTTCCATCGCATTCTTCTGGATCTCAGCCCAGAATTCAGGGTTCTCGTAAGCACCCTTGGCACGCAGGCAGGCGCCCAGCATGTCATGTGCATTGTAGGTCTTGAAGGTAAAGCCGGTGCCGTTCTCGCCGCCCGCATCCTTCACGGAATCGCGGAGACCGCCCGTCTCGCGGACGATCGGCATCGTGCCGTAGCGCATCGCATACATCTGCGCCAGACCGCACGGCTCGCTCTGCGACGGCATCAGGAACATGTCGCAGCCCGCATAGATGCGCCGCGCAAGCTGCGGCACAAAGCCGAGCGTCACGCTGACCGCCTGCGGATAACGCCATGCCATCTCCTTGAAGAAGTCCTCATAGACGCGCTCGCCGCTGCCTAAAATTGCGAAGTGGAAGCCGTCGTGAATCATCTCCTCGAAGACATAGCGGATGAGGTCGATGCCCTTGTGTGCGACAAAGCGCGTGCAGATGCCGATGAGCGGCTGGTCGTCCTGCGGAAGACCGAGCTCCTCCTGCAAGGCGCGCTTGCAGGCGAGCTTGCCTGCCATGTCGCCGACGCTGTAATGCTGATAGGGCTCTGTGAGCGCATCATCGGTCGCCGGATTGTAGCTCTCGACGTCAATGCCGTTCAGGAAGCCGGTCAGCTTATACTGCTTGTTGGTGAGCGCTCTGTCGAGCCCGTGCGAATACCACGGATCGAGGATCTCCCAGGCATAGCTCGGAGAGACCGTCGTGATCTTGTCAGCGGTCTCGATGGCGCCCTTCATCATGTTGACATTGCCGTCGTATTCCAGCAGATTCGCGTGATACATCGGAATGCCCATCAGTTCGTTGAGCACTTCCTTGCCGTACTTGCCCTGATACGCGATGTTGTGGATCGTGAACACGGTGCGGATATTGTCAAATCCTTCCTGATACTTGTAGAAGATCTGATAATATACCGGCGTGAGGGCAGTCTGCCAGTCATTGCAGTTGATGACAGTCGGCTTGAAGTCGATGACGCGGAGCATCTCAAGGATTGCGCGGCTGAAGAAGACGAAGCGCTCGCAGTCGTCATAGAAGCCGTAGATGCCGTCACGCTTGAAATAATACTCGTTGTCGATGAAATAATAGGTCACACCCTGATGCACAGCCGAGAAGATGCCGCAATACTGCTTTCTCCACGCGACATCGACGGTGATCGAGGTGATGAAGGTCATGTCCTTGCGCATCTCCTCGCCGATGCACTTATAGAGCGGGATGACGACACGGCAGTCGTGCCCCTTTGCATTCAGCGCAAGCGGCAGCGCGCCCGCAACGTCTGCGAGACCGCCGGATGCGACATAGGGTCTGGCTTCACTTGCTGCATACAGAATATTCATGCAATGCCTCCTTTAACTGCGTGCGGGCTGCACAGTGCAGACCCCGCACCGATCATTCCGGCTCAGGCAGAGACTCAGATCTCTGCGCCCTTGCCGATAAAGAGCGGGTAGCCTGCCGAACCGGTAAGCTGGCGTTCATCCGCGATCCGCACATTCTTGTCGGTGATGACATTGCGGATGGAGCAGCGCGCACCGATGACGGTATCCTGCGTGATGACGCTGTCGCGGACGACAGAGCCCTTGCCGACGCGGACGCCGCGGAAGAGAATGCAGTTCTCGACCTTGCCCTCGATGATGCAGCCGTCTGCGATCAGCGAATTCTTGATGTGCGACTCGAGCCCGAAGCGGACAGGCGCATTGTCCTTGGTCTTGGTGTAGATCGGTGCGGTCTTGGTGAAGAGCGCATCGCGCTTTGCGCTGTCAAGCAGGTCAAGGTTTGCGTTGAAGTAGCCCGCCAGCGAGTCAATCTTGGAATAATAGCCCTTGTGCTCATAGGCGAGGATCTTGTAATTCGCCGTGCGGTCAAGGAGAATATCCTTGCGCAGCGAGAAACGGTTGCGGCTCATGGATTCCTTGACGATCCGGCGCAGGAAATCCTTGCTCATGACATACATATCAAGACCGAGATTGCAGTTTCCGGTCATGGGCGGGTCGATCATCACATCATTGACGAAGCCGTCGCCGCCGATGCCGAAGATGGTCGCGGAGGTGCCGGTCGCCTGATCGTAATAGCCCTTTGCGTAGATCGCGGTGATGTCCGCGCCGCTTTCGATATGTGCCGCGACTGCCGGGCGGTAGTCGATGTTGGTGACGATATCGCAGTCTGTCAGCACGACATATTCTGCGGGGGAATGCTCCACGAAGCTCCAGATATTGCCGAGCGCGTCGAGCTTACCGTTATACATGGTCGAGCTGGTGTGCGAATACGGCGGAAGCAGATGCAGACCGCCCTTCTTGCGTGCGAGATCCCACTCTCTGCCGGAGCCGACATGGTCAAGCAGCGAGCCGTAATTGCGCTTGGTGATCACGCCGACCTGAGAGAAGCCGGAGTTTGCGAAATTGGAAAGCGGAAAGTCGATCAGGCGGTATCTGCCGCCGAACGGCACCGAGCCCATTGTTCTGAGCTTGGTCAGATCAAACACAGCGTCATCGTGGATGCTTGCAAATACAAGCCCCAGTACATTCTGATTGGTTCCCATTGCTTTTACTCCCTCCCCTTTCAGATAGATTCCGACAGAATCTGCTTGGGCGCGACTGCCATGCCCTCGCTGACTGTGATGTTGTGTCCCGTGACGGCGATGCCCCATGCGTTACGGTCATCGCCCTCATATTCCTCGGGGCTCCTGCCGATGTGGGCATCCTTCTCGATCACGCAGTCCTCGCCGACAATCGCATATTCCACGACCGCGCCCGCCTTGATGACAGTGCCCGGCATGACGATGCTGTAACGCACCGTCGCGCCCTCCTCGATCGTGACGCCGCCGAAGATCACGGAGAAATCGACCTTGCCCTTGATGACAGAGCCCTCAGTGATCATCGCGTTCTCGATCTCAGCGGTTGCGCCGATATACTGCGGCGGATAGTTGCTGTGGCGGGAGTAGATGCGCCACGATTTGTCATAGAGATTGAGCGGCTCATTCGGTGCGAGCAGATCCATGTTCGCATCCCAGAGCGAATCGAGCGTGCCGACATCCTTCCAGTAGCCCTCGAAGGTGTAGGCGAAGATGCGCTCCTTGTTTTTCAGCATAGAGGGGATGATGTCCTTGCCGAAGTCCTTGGAGCCGGTGTTGGCGTTTTCATTCTCGATGAGATACTTCTTGAGCTTTGCCCATGTGAAGACATAAATGCCCATCGAAGCGAGCGTGGAGCGCGGCTCCTTCGGCTTCTCCTCGAAGTCGGTGACGCGCATTTCCTCATCGCAGATCATGATGCCCATGCGGGACGCCTCAGAGCGCGGCACATCGAGCACCGCGATGGTGAGGTCGGCATTCATCTTCTTGTGATAATCGACCATCTTGGAATAATCCATCTTGTAGATGTGGTCGCCGCCGAGGACGACAACATACTCCGGGTCATAGCGCTCAATGAAGCTGATATTCTGGTAGATTGCATTGGCAGTGCCCTCATACCAGGATGCGCCGGAATTGCTCTCGTAAGGCGGGAGCACATGAACGCCGCCGTTCATCTTGTCGAGATCCCACGGCTGACCGTTGCCGATATAATCATTGAGCACGAGCGGCTGATACTGTGTCAGCACACCGACGGTGTCGATGCCGGAGTTCGTGCAGTTGGAGAGCGGAAAGTCGATCAGGCGGTATTTTCCGCCGAACGGCACCGCAGGCTTTGCCATATCATGTGTCAGTGCATACAGCCGGCTGCCCTGTCCGCCCGCGAGCAGCATGGCAACGACTTCCTTTTTAATATACATAGTGGAACGCCTCCTTGCATTGTGTAATTACGATTTGTCGTCAGCCGGCTTCTTTGTACGGGTTCGCTTCGGCTTTTCCGCAGCGGCCTCTGCCTTCGGCTCCGCCTTCTTTGCGCGGGTTCGCTTCGGCTTCTCCGCAGCGGCTTCAGTCTTCGGCTCCGCCTTCTTTGTGCGGGTACGCTTCGGCTTTTCGGCAGCCGACGGTGCTGCGGCGGTCTCTGCACCGGCAGTCTTCTTTGTGCGCGCCTTCTTCGGGGTATATTTGAAATACTGCACCGAGAGCGGCGGCAGCGTCAGTGCGATCGACTGATCGAAGCCGTGCATGCCGAATTCCTGCGACTCGACCTTTTTGAGCGCCGTGCCGCTTCCGCCGAACTGCGGCGAATCGGAGTCAAAGACCAGCGTATAGGTGCCTGCATAGGGCACGCCGATCTTGTAATCCTCGCGTGCGACCGGGACAAAATTGCACACAGCGATGATCTCATTCTCGCTGTCGTCGATTCTGCGGAAGGCGATGACGCTCTGGCGGTAATCGTCATTCGAGATCCAGCTGAAGCCCTTCCAGGAATCATCGTTTTCCCAGAGCGCCGGGGTCTCGCGGTAGAATTTGTTGAGTGCCTTTGAGAATTCGAGCAGCTCTTTGTGGATCGGGTAGTCGAGCATGAACCACTCAAGCTGTCCCTTGTAATCCCACTCTCTGCGCTGACCGAACTCCTGCCCCATGAAGAGCAGCTTCTTGCCGGGATGCGCAAACATATAGCAGAGGAATGCGCGGTAGGAGGCGAACTTGTCGCCGTCAAGACCGGGCATCTTCTCGATCATCGAGCACTTGCCGTGCACGATCTCGTCATGGGAGATCGGCAGGACATAGTTTTCGGAGAAGCAGTAGAAGAACGAGAATGTCAGCTTGTCGTGATTGAATGCACGGTAAAGCGGATCCATCGACATATAGGAGAGCATATCGTTCATCCAGCCCATGTTCCACTTGAAATTGAAGCCGAGACCGCCGATGTCGGTCGGCTTTGTGACGAGCGGCCATGCGGTGGATTCCTCCGCGATCATCAGCACATCGGGGTGTCGGCTGAAGACCGCTTCATTGAGCTGCTTTAAGAACGCCACAGCTTCGAGATTCTCTCTGCCGCCGTTGACATTCGGTCTCCATTCGCCGTCTCTGCGGTCATAGTCGAGATAGAGCATCGACGCGACAGCGTCCACGCGCAAGCCGTCGATGTGGAAGGAATCGAGCCAGTAGCAGGCGGAGGAGATGAGGAACGAGCAAACCTCGGGCCTGCCGTAGTCAAAGACTCTGGTGCCCCAGCCCTTGTGCTCCTGCTTGAGCGGATCGGTGTATTCGTAGAGGCAGGCGCCGTCGAATTCGCAGAGCCCCTGTGCATCCTTCGGAAAATGTGCCGGCACCCAGTCGAGAATGACGCCGATGCCCGCCTGATGGAACATGTCGATCATCTTGCGGAAGTCATCGGGTGTGCCGAAGCGCGAGGTCGGGGCGAAGTAGCCCGTGACCTGATAGCCCCAGGAGCCGTCAAACGGATACTCCGTCAGCGGCATGAATTCGATGTGCGTGTAAGAGAGCTCCTGCATATACGGAATGATCTGCTTTGCGAATTCGACATAGGGAAGCGGATTTCCGTCTTCATAGGTGCGCCAGGAGGCAAAATGCACCTCATAAATATTCATCGGGCTCTTGTAGACATTCGTCTGGCTCTTCTTTTTGAGCCACGCAGCATCGTTCCACTTATAGGTGGATTCATAGAGCTTTGTCGCGTTCTGCGGTGCAGTCTCGAAATGCGTGCCGTAGGGATCGTTTTTGAGCAGCACCCTGCCGTCCTTCGTCAGAATGCTGTATTTATAAAGGGTATACTGCGGGAGCCCTTCAATCTCGGCCTCCCAGATGCCGTCAGCAGTCTTCTGCATCGGATTCGCGTCGCGGTTCCATTCATTGAAATCGCCGACAACGGAGATATTGACTGCATTCGGCGCCCAGACGCGGAACACAACCGTGTCCTTTCTGCCTTTTTTGATGCGGTGCGCACCGAACAGAAGCTGTGCGTCATAATTGCGTCCTTCATAGAACAAGTGCAGCGGAAATGCGTTCGGATTCTGAGCGGAATTGTTCGTATTACCAGTGATATTCATTCGATCCTCCCCAACCGGCTCGTCGGACAAATTCGGAACAATTTTCCGGCGGGTGCGGTATATCCTTTCCTTTCCAATGTAGCAGCGGCAAAGCACTGACAGCTTGCCGTATATCTATTTTACCATATTCTCTCATTTCTTTCAAGTCTTTTTTGCAATTCTAATAAAAAAACAGCATTTCGGACAATGTTTTTCTGTTGTTTTTGTGCAATTTGTCAGCTTCCCATAGCAAAATAAAAATAATTCACGCGGGAGCAGATCCGCCCGTCTGCACAAAACCTGTTTTTGGTAGAATCAGAACGCCCGTGCGCAGCGATTATTACGCTATACCGTGCATATCACATACCGCTTGCTGCAATATTATTTCATTTCCGTCAGAATCACCGTTCGTCGATCGCCGTCCCCGTGATTGCAGCCGCAAGCACCGTCACATCATCCCGCGGCGCACCCTTTGCGTCCCGCTGTGCCTTCGAGCAGACGGTATGCGTCAGCGACTGGAGATCGCCGCCCTGCTGGAGCCGCTGCCGGATGTACGGATACAGCGATTCGTCGAGCCCGTCAGAGAGCAGAAAGAGCATGTCCCCGCGCTCGAGCTTCAGCACAGTCGAATAGGGCTCCGTCTTCGGAAGAATGCCGATCGGGTCGCTCGCCGCCTGACAGATCGTAATGCGCTCGCCGTGCTTGATCATCGTCGGCCCCGCGCCGTATTTATACAGTGTGACCGCAGCGGTGTCCGTGCAGATCTTTGCAACATCCAGTGTCGCAAAGCGCTCCTCGCCGGATTTCGTCAGCATGATTGCATTGATCATCCGTGCGACTGCCTCGCAGTCCATGCCCGACTGCACGAGCTGACGGAAATTTCCGACAACAATCCGCGCATCGACTGCCGCATGCCGCCCGCTGCCCATGCCGTCCGAGACAACCAGATAGACCGCACCCTCTGCATCCGTGAAGGTGTCCCAGCAGTCGCCGCAGGGCTCGTCCTCATGCACGGCGCACTGCGCTGCCGCCGTCGAAACGGTATATCCGCCTGCGCTTTGCAGGATTATCCGCTGCTCCTCTCCCGCACTCTCCGTGCCGCAGCATTCGAGCGGCTTGCCGAGCGCATCGGAAAGGCACTCGCAGATCATCTCCGTGTCCGCTTCGAGATGGGCAGGGAGATAGAGCTCGACCAGCACGCGCCGGCTTCCGGAGACCGAGACCGCGGCTGCATGGAGCGGAATGCGGAAGCGCTCCAGCGTCTCTGTGACAAGCCGTGTGAGCTCCCGGTGATATGTATGCGACTGCTTCTGCGCCGCTTTCCGCAGGAGATCTTCCGTAATGCGCATCTGCGAAAACAGCAGCAGACGGGTATCGCGCAGACGGGCGGCAAGCGCACGGGATGCGGCGTTCTGCCGCTTCATGCGCCGGAATTCCTCCGTGACGCGCTCTGCCCGGAGACAGCCCTCGGGCGCGTCCATCGGCTCCGAATAGGCAGCGGCGGAGAGTGCTTTGAAGCAGCGCCTGACCGCATCATCGCCGCCCTCCCAGCAGAGCCCGCGGCTCTTGCATTTGCTGCACACGGCGTCGCAGACCTTCGCGGCGGCATCCTCCGGGAGATCATTCCGTGCGAGCATATTTGAGATGCGCTCCGCCGAGCCGCGCACGCCCGCGATCGAGTGTGAGAGAAAGCCCATGCGCGCCTCGGTCAGCGCATTGAGATCAGTGTTGCCGTCGCTGTATTGCAGCAGCATGTCCAGCAGCGTGCCGGAGGGGAGAAACAGAAAGAGCAGCCCGCCGATCACGCCGTTCATCCATGCCTCCGCGACTGCCGTGCTCCAGCCCGAGAGCGCCAGCCCGAGCGCACAGACCGCCTGCATCACCGCATACTGCACGACCGGCTTCTTTCCCGCGAGCGCACCCGCCGCAAAGCCCGCTGCCGGAAGCATCGCCGCATAGCCGGCGGCACCTGCCTCCGCGAGCAGTACCGCGCAGGCGCAGAGCGTCCCGCAGACCACGCCGCCCGCCGCACGGTAACGCCGCGCCGCCGTCAGGATCAGCAGCCCCGCCGCGATCCCGCCGAAGCTCACCATAAACACACGGACCGAACAGAGCGCCGCCATGCCCATCACGCAGCAGACGGAAAACGGCATCGCGTCACTCGCATGCAGCAGCACGGGCAGGCCGTTCTCGAAGCGCATCATCACGCGCCGGATGCAGTAAGCAAGCACGCCTGCCGCAGCCCCGCTGACGCCCCAGATCAGCCAGTCTGTCCCGCGGACAAGCCCCGCCGCGCCGAAGATCAGCACGGAAAGCACCGTCCCTGCCGCCGCCAGCACACCCGCTGAGCGCGGGCTGTGGCGATTTCCGAGCACCCAGCGGATGAGCGTTGTGAGCGCCAGCGCGCAGATCAGCACCGGCTCCGCGGTCAGCATCCCCGTCAGCGCATAGGTCACCAGCGAGCCCGCCAGCACGGCAATCCCGCAGACCGGCGGCAGCGCGGCAGTCAGTGCGGTGTTCAGCGGGATATGCACCCCGTTGAACGATGCCGCCGCGAGCAGGCAGGCGCCCGCCGCACAGCCGAACAGTCCCAGCGCATAAAGCAGGCGCGGGTCTTCTCTCAGTTTCTTCAGTTTGTTCATACAGCATTCCTCGATTCTGTCCTGATCTTGCCCTTCTGCGGGCGTGCGGATATATCATACCATATTCCCCCTGAAAAACCTGTCGATACAGGGGCGGACAAGTTGACATTCTTGCATTTTTCTGATATAATAAGATGGATGAAGTATATCCGCACCCTCGGAGGTGATTTTATGAATTCTACTCTTTTTCTCTCGCAGAATTTCGGCGTTCTGGTGCTGCTGATCGGATTTCTGATCGTGCTCATTTCCGACATTCATCTTGAGCGCAGAATGATCGGCCGCTTCGGCATGGCAGTCACATTTCTGCTGATCTATACCATCACCTATTATATAGAATCCGATCTCGGCTTCCGAACCGAATACACTGCTGCTCGGGCGGTGTTCACAGCCGTGAATTACAGCCTGGTCTCATGGATCCTCTGTGTCCTGATGCTGGTCATATATTCCGTACACAGAAAGCTCCTGATTCTCCCGGCGGTCATCGGCACCGTGCTCTATTTTGTTTCGATCCCGACAAAGCTGGTGTTCTATTTCACCGAAACGAACTCCTTTCAGCGCGGTCCGCTCGGCTACCTGCCCTATATCATCGCCGGACTGTATCTGCTCATCCTGGTCCTGCGGCTCTTCCTCGAAAAGATACATGACAAGGAGCTGCTGATCCTTCTGATCTTCATTTCCGTGACCGCAGTGGTCTGCTTTTTCACGCCGCTTTTCCTGAGTGTCGAGAGCGCAGTCTGGTTTGTGCCGGTCGTCGCTGTTGACCTGCTGCTCTATTATGTCTATCTCCTGCGTCTCTTTACAATGATTGACCCGCTGACAAATCTGCTGAACCGCCAGTGCTACTACGCCGACGCGGAAAAATATGCAGACCGGATCACCGCCGTCGTCGCAATGGATATGGACGGGCTGAAGGAGATCAACGACCGTGAGGGACACACCGCCGGAGACCGTGCGCTCCGCTCGCTGGCAGACTGCTTTCAGCGTGCAGTGCACCGCGGCGAGCGCGTTTACCGCATCGGCGGCGATGAATATCTCATCCTCGCGATGGATGCGGATGAAGCTGAAATCATAAATCTCACCGAGCGCATTGCCGCCGGGGTCGCACGGGTGCCCTATTCCTGCTCTGTCGGCTATGCGATGCAGACGGGCAGGCTGTCCATCGACGAACTCTACAAACAGGCGGACGCCATGCTCTATGAGGCAAAACAGAAATTCTACGAGGAGACCGGAAAGGCACGCAGAAAGCAGAGGTGATCGTAATGCAGTTGCCTGCACACACAGCCGGCAATGTGACGACCGATGCACATTTTCATATGGAATATGCTGACGCCGCCTATTTTCATTATTTCGGGGATGATGTTGTTTATTCCATCCTGCGGACGGTGCATGAAGCGGATACCGAGCGTCTGCTCTCCGCGGCGGCATCGCTCCGCGACGGGCAGACCGAACAGATTGCACTGCGCATGCGCGGCTGCTCCACAGACTGGCGCTGGATGCTCGTCTCCCTGACAGCACACGGTGACGACGAATCGCGGCAGTATCATTTCTGTATCTCCGATGCACGCGGCATCCAGCGCGCGCTGCTCCGCACCATGCAGGAGAATACGGAATACCGCTTCTATCTCAATCTGATGCGCGATCTCGCGTTTCATTATTCCTTCCGCACAAAGCGCATCCGGCTGATGGCATTTGACTGCTGCCGCGAGATCGTACTGACCGATATGCTGCTCGAGGAATGGAAGCAGCAGGCGATCGAGAAGGGCATGATCGGCGAGCGGGATGTGCCGCAGTTTGAAAAGCTCTGCGCAGACATCGCAGCAGGCACCAGCCGCTTCCAGTGTGAGCTGGAAACCTCGGTCTGCTCACTCGGCGCAAGAATGGAATACTGCGCCTTCCGCGGCGTCACCCGCGCAAACGCACCGGGCAGCCGCACCGTCCTCGGCACGATCAGCTTCCTGCACGCAAAATACAAGAGCAAGGAGCCCGGGTTTCTCATCGAATCCTCCCGCGATCCGGCGACCGATCTGCTCAACAAAAGCGCCGTCACCGCCTATGCGAAGGAGGTGCTTGCAGCACAGCCCGCAGAGACCGTCAGCCTTGTGCTGCTCAACATCGACGATTTCAAGGAGATCAACGACCGCTGGGGACACATGCTCGGCGACGAAGTGCTCTTCACGCTCTCGCATATTCTGAAAACGGAGATCGGCGCACGCGGCACCGCCGGACGCATCGGCGGCGGCAGCTTCCTGCTCGTTCTGGAAGGCATCGCCGATGAGACCGATCTGCGCGGCGTCCTGCGTGCGATCCGCACAAAGCTCGAGTGGGCCTGGGAAAGCGGCACAGGCTCCGGCAAAGCACAGCAGATGCGCGTTACATGCTCGATGGGCGCCGCCTGCTATCCGATCGACGCGAAAACCTATGAGGAACTCTTCATGCAGGCGGACAAGGCGCTGTATATCGCCCGCGAGAAGGGACACAACCGCTATGTCATCTATGATGTGAAGAAACACGGCGAGGTGCAGCCGAACCGCGCACGTTCCCTCTCCGATCTCTACGCCGCTGCGCCCCCGCAGAGCAACACGGGATTTGTCACGGAGCTCGTGCAGGAACTGATGCACAGGAAGCCGCCGCTCAGCGAAGTGCTGGAGCGCATCGGCACGCAGTTCGGGCTGGACGGCATCACCGTCTTCACCGCGCCGGACTGGCAGCCGCAGTACCGCTGGGGGCATCCGATCGGCTCAGGCGCGGAGATCCTGATTGCAGAGCCCTTCGCGAAGAGCTACTCCGCAGAGCGCATCTCCGTGATCGACAACATCAATGCGCTGGAGGGCATCGCGGATGACGCCTTCCAGTGGATGCAGGGGGAGAATTTGCAGGGCGCCGTGCTCTACCGCGCAGAGGATGCGGGCACGCCGACTGCGCTCATCGCCTTCGGGCTCTTCGGCAGATACCGCAAGTGGAGCACCCCGGACATCGGGCATCTGACCGTCCTCGGCGGTGTGCTGCATGCGCTCCTGACAGAAGGACAGGCATGACGCAGCGCATCAACAATGCATCTTCCGACATAATCTGTGCATTATAAGATATTGTCTTTCCTATAACAAAAGATTTATAATGATGATGCAGGCATCAGATAAATAATGCCGCATCATCATTTTTCTTAGGGGAGGAAAAACAAATGGGCAAACATCTTATCCGAAAGGCAGCAGCGCTCAGTCTCGCGCTCGGGCTGACCGCATCCGCACTGCCGCTGACCGCCTCAGCAGACGATCAGCAGTACATCATGGGCGACATGGATCTGAACGGCAGGCTCAATGCAGCCGACCTCACGCTCATGAAAAATCTTCTGCTCGGCGCAGCGGAGATGAGCTATCAGCAGATGGTCGCCTTCGACCTCAGCGCCGACGGCACGCCGGATCTCCGCGACCTCATCCTGATGCAGAAATATCTGCTCACAGACATCTCAGAGTTCCCGTCCGGCACCTTCTATACCCTCACGCCGCCGGAGGATCCGATCGAAAACAGCAGCTTCATCGCACCGTCGATCTCCGTACACGGCGCCTCGCTCCCGACCGCGGGCAAGGCAAATCTCGTCGTCTTCTATGTCGATTTCCCGGACTGCCGCTATGACTACGCGCCGAGTGAGGAGGAGCTCAATCAGATCGCGTTCGGCGCGGCAGATGAGAGCAATCCCTGCTATCCCTTCGAGAGCTTCTCCGCATTCTACGGCAGAGCCTCCAAGGGCAATATGCAGCTTTCGGGGCATGTCTTCCGCTATACGACAAAGGAAAATCAGGCAGTCTATGACGACAACAAGGTGAAGATCGCAGAGGAATGCTACGACGCCTTCAAGGACAGCGTCGATTTCACGGAATTTGACGGCGACGGCGACGGGCGCATCGACGCAACACTCTTCACCACACCGACCCGTGCGGGCGACGATCACTGGTGGCCCTGCGCAGGTGCATTCGGCGATCCGGCTTACCGTGTGGACGGCAAGGCAGTCGGGCATATCATCACCGGCAATGCACAGATCGGCAGCACCCGCGATTATGTCAACTTCATCAGCAGCTATTGCCACGAGATGGGACACTGCACAGGTCTCCCGGACTACTATCTTTTCACCACAAACGATTCCGAGGGCATGCACGGCGCTGCCGGCATTGAGCTCATGGACACCGACGCGGGCACGGACTTCGGCGCATTCTCAAAGCTGATGCTCGGCTTCTACCGCGAGAATCAGGTCAATGTCTACAACACCGCGATGGGCACACAGACCTATACCCTTCGCAATGCACAGACCGATGCCGGCAACTGCATCATCATCCCTTACGGCGATCAGCTCGCGGAGCACTATTTCTCGGAGTATTTCATCATCGAGTATGCCTCCGGGCAGGGCAACAACAGCGCCGTGCCGTGGTGGCAGAAGAAGGGTGCGGGCGTCCGCGTGTATCACATCGACGCGACAACCGAATACGGCTGGAACACCTATTTCCGCTACGGAAGCGGCAGTGAGTTCACAAACCGCGATACCGGCAGACGGCTTATCCGCATCATCGACGACACTGACACGGATAATTTCTATCATGCGGGCGATGTCATCACAAACAGCATCGCAGGCTTCAACTGGTATGACGGCAATGCACAGCAGACGGTCGATCCGGGTCTGAAGATCACAGTGGACAGCTTCGAGAATGACGCCTACACCGTCACAGTCTCCGCGAAATAAGCACAGAAAAAGCGCAGTGTATGGGTTGCATACACTGCGCTCAGCTTTGATTCGTTTCGGCCGGTCAGTCGATCTGTGCCGCATATTCCTCCTGCGTCATGCAGATCCGGTCATTTGCCATATATTTCTGAGACTGCGCGTCAGGATCGTTGTTCTTCACAACCGACACAACAAAAACCAGTTCATCCCCGGGATTGTGCGGCAGCTCCTCTGCAGAGAGCACTCTGTATCCGGAGCCGACCTTCTCAAGCACCTTTGCCTTGGCACGTTCCATCATCGCTTCCATGCTGTCGCCGGAGGGCAGCCCGGTCTGCTGTGTCTCGCTCTGCTGCGCTTTTGTCTGCTGTGCTTCCGTCTGCTGTGCCTCGGTCTGCTGTGCTTCCGTCTGCTGTGCTCCTGCGGCGGTTGTGTCCGCGGAGGAAGCGGTCGTGTCCGCAGTGTCAGCAGTTGTCTCCGCTGCTGTTGCTTCGGTCTCCGCTGTTGTGGTGGTAGTCTCTGCGGCGGTCGTGGTGGTCTCCGCAGTCGTGGTATCCGATGCAGAGGTCGTGGTCTCGATGCCGGCTGTGCTCGATTCGGTATTGCCGCAGCCGGTAAGCAGTGCAGCGAAGATCAGTGCTGCTGCGAACGCTGTTTTCTTCATTTTCATTTCCGTTTCTCTCGATTCTATGGTCAGCCTTATTCCGCAGAGAATGTAAATTCCATATCCTTTGCGATGTCTTCCTTGTCGTCCTTCCAGGTCAGCTTGTTTGTCGCCTTGTCGAAGGTCATGGTGCCGGTGCCGTTCTCATAGACGGTCTCGCTCTTGGTGACTTTGCCCTCTGCATCATAGGTCTCGTTCTTGTGAACACAGTCTGTGTACTTGATCACGAAAGCGGTATCGGTCTCCTCGCTCTCGCCGCTCATGGTCCAGACGCCGCTCTCTGCTGCACTGCCTGCCCAGGTCACAGTGAACTTCGCGCCCTTTGCGCCGGTGCATTCGACCTTGATCAGCGCTCTGTCGCTGCGATACTTGCCGATGTAGTTCATCATCGGATTCTGGCCGGTCTGCTGACCGGCAGCTTCCGTATTTGCCTCCGAAGCAGCAGTCGTGTCAGAGGATGCCTTGGTGGTCTCTTCTGCCGCAGCGCCGGTGGTCTCCGCTGCTGCGGTCGTGGTCTCCGCCGCAGAAGCGGTGGTCTCTGCTGCCGAAGTCGTAGTATCAGCCGCAGATGTGGTGGTCTCAGCAGCAGAGGTCGTGGTCTCCGCAGAGGAAACCGCATCGCCGGTGCTGGAAGAATTTCCGCCGCAGCCTGTGAGCAGCACTGCCAGAAGCAGCGCTGCTGCAATACCTGTCTTTTTCATGTTCATTTCTCCTATTCTGTGATCGTATTGTTTCTGGCGGCAGCATCCTTGTGCCGCTTTGTGAAAGACAGTATATCACAGGAAGAAAAACATGTCAAGCGAAGTCCGGCACATTCGGCAGAATCACCGATTTTTCCGCAGAGGGACAATTCTTGCTGTGAAAAATTTTACTGATTGTAACAGAAAAATCACATATCTGCGTAATATTTACAGATCGGTAACATCATTTCGGAAGAGCCTTTTCGTGAGTGCCCTCCAGAGCTCGACACATTTCAGACGGATCTCATATTTCTCCGGCTGCGCCGCGAGCGTCACGGTCTCACCGTCAAAATGTGCGGCAAGGGTATCGCGCTCCTCCGCAGCGGGCAGGCACAGTCCCGGGTACATCACGCACCACCAGTTCTGCCCCGACCCTTCGCCGATCTCAATGCAGAGTGCCTGATAATCCCCCTCCGGCAGCGTTACCTCGCCGTATTGCCGCGCAGGGAAATGCTCCGCGTGCACATCCGCCGCGACCGCATCGGAGACACCCGCGCCCCGCAGCGCATCCTCTGCCGCGGCACGGATCTCCGGCAGCGCCGCCTTAAGCGCTGAAAGCTGTGCGGCATAGTCTCCGCCTTCCGGCATCCACGCCTCCGCGTGCGCGAGCACCGCATCGCGCACGGCGAGCTTTGCGGTCTGATCCGCCGTGCTGTCGGAATCCGCACGCACATGCAGCCGGATCACGCCCTCCTCCAGATTCCGCACGCAGCGCCCCGTCTCCGCAATCTCTGCGGCGCCCCATGCCAGCGGGATCATCAGCAGCATCCATATCGCCTTTTTCATCTGCATCCTTCCTTTCGCTTCCAGTATGATGCAGATTCGGCAGATTATACAAATCCCTATGCAAATTTCAAAAATTGCAGACACTCTTGCGTTTTTTTGCACGAGCGCTTGCAATTTGCCCGAAAATCGTGTATAATTAGGGACGGTGAACTTCACCGAAATTTCGCGCCGGTCTTTCCGGGGCGCACAGGGAGGAAAATCTAATGTTAGTTACGGCAAGAGACATGCTCTACAAGGCAATGGAAGGCAAGTACGCAGTCGGTCACTTCAACATCAACAACCTTGAGTGGACGAAGGCAATCCTTCTGACCGCGCAGGAGCTCAATGCACCTGTCATTCTCGGCGTTTCTGAGGGTGCCGGCAAGTATATGACCGGTTTCGAGACCGTCACCGCGATGGTCAAGGCAATGGACAAGTCCCTCGGCATCACCGTGCCGGTCGCTCTGCACCTCGACCACGGCTCCTATGAGGGCTGCTACAAGTGCATCAAGGCAGGCTTCTCTTCCATTATGTTTGACGGCTCTCACTTCCCGATCGACGAGAACGTCGCAAAGACCACTGAGCTCGTCAATGCTGCACATCAGCTCGGTCTCTCCATCGAGGCAGAGGTCGGCGCAATCGGCGGCGAAGAGGACGGCGTCATCGGCAAGGGTGAGTGCGCAGATCCCGATGAGTGCAAGCGCATCGCTGATCTCGGCGTGGACTTCCTCGCAGCAGGCATCGGCAACATCCACGGCAAGTATCCGGAGAACTGGGAAGGCCTCTCCTTCGAGACTCTCGCAGCGATCAAGGAGAAGGTCGGCGATATGCCGCTCGTTCTGCACGGCGGTACCGGCATCCCGGCTGACATGATCAAGAAGGCAATCTCTCTCGGCGTCGCAAAGATCAATGTCAACACCGAGTGCCAGCTCGCATTCCAGGAGGCGACCCGCGCTTACATCGAGGCAGGCAAGGACCAGCAGGGCAAGGGCTTCGACCCGCGCAAGCTGCTCGCTCCGGGCTTCGAGGCGATCAAGGCTACCGTCAAGGAGAAGATGGAGCTCTTCGGCTGCATCGGCAAGGCTTAATCTCCGCGCGGCGTATACTCATATATCACAGGCAGCACTGTCGGCTTCGGCAGTGCTGCTTTTTATATACAGCTACAGCGGCAGCAGCGCATGTTACTGTTATAAAATAAATATATTTCAAATGGGTTGACAAATAATTACAAATGTGTTACAATCAGCATATAGAAAGGAGCGTGATACCCGTATCAGAAGAATCATACGTCCGTTGTTTTTCTTTGATCAGAAAAGGAGTAACATCATGAACAAACTCACAAAAATCGCCGCAGCCCTTTGCAGTATGTGTATTGCAGCAGGCAGCCTGCCTTCCCTCGGTGCCGCTGCATGTGATCTCACAAAAGAAGAGCTGCTCGCAAAATACGGCTCGCTCTGCAAGATTGAGAAGTGCATCTCTGTTGATTTATCCGAACAGAACAACCGCAACTACCGTGCGCAGGAAGATGTATCCCGCGCCGTGACGCCGACCCTCGGCGAGACAGTGTCCTCCGGCAAAGAGGGCGGCTTCTGCTTTGACCTTCTGGACGCAGGCTGCGCCCGCATCACCGGGCTCGATACAGAAGCTATCCCGGCAGACACAATCGCGCTTGTCATCCCCGGGGAGATCGGCGGTGCACCCGTCCGGGAGATCGGCTATGCCGCATTTGCGGACGCAAACAAGCAGCTTCCGTCGCTCCGCACCGTGATTGTGCCCGATTCCGCAGAATACATCGCGCCGTGTGCATTTCTCCGTGTCTTCGGCAACTGGAACGAGCGTCTCTCACAGGAAACCGGCGAATGGGACAGGGGCTATTCGATCAATCTGCCCGAGAACGTCAGATACATCGGTGCGCATGCCTATTCCTCCTGCGCCTTTGCGCTGATCCCCGCGGGCGCAGAGCGCATCATCCGTCTGCCGGAATGCCTGGAATACATCAGTGCGACCGCCTTTGACGATGCAGTCGGCTCCCGTGTCCTGTCGCGCATGAAGATTGAGGTCGATATGCCGGAGTCGCTTGTGTTTCTCTCCGATGAAACCTTCCACACAGACCGCGCATGGGTCGGCACGGCGATCATCGACGAGTGCTCGCGGAACTGGGAGGTCGATGAGAATGTCCGGGAAGCAGATCTGCCGCTGATCCGCTCCATACTGGGACGCGGTTTCGTCAACGGCGAGCGGAACATCTGCACGATGAAGGACGTTCTGCGGCGCTATCTCGAAGACAACGGTCTGACACAGGACGATCCTCTTCCCTACGAAATAACGCGCACGTTCGGCTATTATGCACCCTTTGCCGGCAGCTATGACAATATGCTCACTCTCGCAGAGAAGAATGCACCTGAGCTGCTCCCCGAGGTACCGCATGAAATGGGAGACGTGAATATCGACGGCAGCGTCACCGTCAGCGACGCCATCATGCTCAACCGAATGCTCTCAGAGGACCCGGAGATCGGCACGGCATCGCACAGCTTCCGCAATGCCGATCTGGACGAAAACGGCACCCTGGATTTGCAGGATTTCCGCACGCTTCTGCACAGTCTGCAATAAGAGACCGGAGCGCACAGGACAAAGAAAGGATATACGATAAAAAAAGGGAGCTCCCGAACACGGGGCTCCCCTCAGCTTGTCGAAAAAGCTCCGTAAAGTCAAAGAGCCTATGATTAAAGTTTCGCTCAAGCCTTTTCCAAAGGCTTGCGAGAGTCCAGAGGCG
>JAEEXH010000040.1 GCA_016291435.1 Oscillospiraceae bacterium | reverse complement strand
GGAATTGCTTTTTTTTAGCATATATGGTATAATATTCCTGATCATACCAAAATGAAACGGAGAATCCGCATATGAAACTCAATCCTTCCCGCGGCGGCATCAACCGCAAGGCGCTTGTGCGCGGGCTGCTGCTCTGCTGCGCCTTCACGCTGCTGCTGTCCCTTGCCTTTTCCCTCTGGTTCAGCATGACGCGCAATGTCTCCTCTGTCATCAATCCGGAGGATATCGAAATGATCCAGCTTGAGGAGCCGAAGACAGGAGACCAAATCGCCGTCATGCACACCGATGCGGGCGATATGACCTATGTGCTCTATCCCGACTATGCGCCGGAAACCGTTGCAAACTTCTGCAAGCTCGCGGAATCGGGCTATTATGACGGCAGCTATGTCTTCCGCGTGGAGCCGGAGATCTTCTTCTCTGCCGGCGCGCCGAACAGCGACGGCACTGTGCCGAATCCCGATGCGGACAGCGAACGCATCCCGCGGGAGCTCTCCGCAAAGCTCTGGCCGCTCCGCGGTGCGCTCTGTGCGCTGACCACGAAAGCAGACGCTGGCTTCTTCCGCACGCTGACCGGCAGACAGCGCTATTACACCGGCAGCCGCTTCCTTGTCGCCGATACCATCGAGATGACCGACGAGATCCGTGAGGGACTTCTCTCGCAGACCGACAACGAATCGCAGGATCTGGTCGCAAACGCATTTCTCGAAAAAGGCGGCATTCCCAATTATTCCCAGCAGATTGCCGTGTTCGGACAGCTCATCGAAGGGTATGATATCCTTGACAGCATCACCGGCTCAGAACTCACCGGCAGCGAAAATGCCATGCGCCCGAAGGATGATATCCGCATTCTCAGCATCGAGATCGGGACATTTGGTGAAAAATAACACGGAAATTTGTTGCCGGAACCCGAAATTTTGAAAAAAAGATGACAGAATCATGAAAATCCGCTTTACAAATCCCGGAAAGTGTGTTATAATATCTGTAAATGTGCGGCAGTGTCGCCTCTGACGGCACAGCGCGCAGAAGGAGAACATATATGCGCAGAGCGATTCTTGCAAAAACAGCGTCTTTGATGCTGGGCAGTGTGCTCATCGTATGTTCACTGACCGCATGCGAACGCAAGAAGGTCGTGCTGGATGATGTGGACATCGTGAATTTTCAGGAGCCGAAGGCAGGCGACGAGGTTGCTGTCCTGACGGTCCGTGATATGGGCGATGTGACGATCCGGCTCTTCCCGGACAAGTCTCCGACCGGCGTCGAGAATTTCAAGAAGCTGATCGAAGCAGGCTACTACGACGACCTGATTTTCCACCGCGTGATCAAGGATTTCGTCATTCAGTCCGGTGACCCGAAAGGCGACGGCACCGGCGGCGATGACTGCTGGGGCAAGGGCGGTTTTACGCAGACCGTTTCTCCCGACCTCTGCCATGTGACCGGCGCGGTTGCCTATGCAACAGCAAAGGATCGGCTCAATAAGAGTCAGTTTTATATCGTCACAGGCGGCGAGGTCACAGAGGAGCACTTTGATATTCTCGCCGATCAGTACGGAAAAGGCTTTGGCGAATCTGTCAAGGAGCTCTATTACAAATGGGGCGGGCAGCCTGTTCTCGACAATGACTATGAGGTCTTCGGTCAGGTGATCGGCGGCATGGATATCTGCCTCCGGATCCAGAACGCTGAGACTGACGAAAACGATAAACCGAAATCACAGATCGCCATCGAAAAGGCGGTGATTGTGCCCTATGAGGGCGGCGCACAGTATCTCAACTGGCGCGGAGAATCCCCGGAGACGGAAAGCTCCGGCGAAGAAGGATGATGGTTAAGCCTTGGATACCAACGAGATAAATCGGCAGGCGGCAAAGATAAAAACAGCCGCAGCGCCGACTTCCATAGAACAAAAATGTGAGGAACAAGGAGAACAAACGGTGAGTACGACAACACAGTATCAATTTGTGATCCGCGGCGGCAGACCGCTTGTCGGCGAGGTCGAGATCAGCGGTGCAAAAAATGCAGTCGTGGCGATTCTGCCCGCAGTGATTCTTGCGGATGAACCGTGCATCATTGAAAATGTCCCGAATATCAGCGACGTTGAGATCAGCCTGCGCATCCTGACAGAGCTCGGTGCGAAGGTCGAGCGTCTCGCTGCCGATAAATACCGCATTGACGCGACCGGGATCCGCAGTGCATGCGTCCCTTATGAGAGCGCCAGAAAAATGCGTGCCTCCTATTATTTCATGGGTGCGCTGCTCGGACGCTTCGGCCATTCGCGTGTGTCGATGCCCGGCGGATGCCCGCTCGGTGACAGACCGATCGACCAGCATATCAAGGCGTTCAGAAAGCTGGGCGCTGTATGTAAGGTTGACAGAGGCATGGTCGATATCACCTCGGACGGTCTGAAGGGCAACCAGATCTTCTTTGATGTCGTGACCGTCGGCGCAACGATGAATGCCATCCTCGCGGCAGTCAAGGCTGAGGGTCTCACCGTGATTGAGAATGCTGCAAAGGAGCCGCATATCGTCGATCTTGCGAGCTTTTTGAATTCTATGGGCGCGGATATCATGGGTGCCGGCACCGACACCATCAAGATCCGCGGCGTCAAATATCTCCGCGGCACGAGTTATGCCGTCATCCCCGATCAGATCGAAGCGGGCACCTATATGGTCGCCGCTGCTGCAACGGGCGGCAATGTGCTTGTCAAGAACGTGATTCCGAAGCACCTCGAATCCATCATCAGCGTGATGGAGAAGATCGGCGTCAAGATCGAGCAGTTCGATGACAGCGTGCGTGTTTCCGTGGACGGTCCGCTGGTGAAGACCAGCATCAAGACCAGACCGCATCCCGGTTTCCCGACCGACATGCAGCCGCAGGTCTCCACGCTGCTCTGTCTCGCGGACGGCACCAGCATGATTAAGGAGGGCGTCTCCGAGCAGAGATTCCAGTATGTGGAGGAGCTCCGCAGAATGGGCGCCGATATTCAGGTGGACGGCAAGGTTGCCGTCATCGAGGGAACCGGTTCGCTGACCGGTGCGCCTGTCAAGGCATGTGACCTGAGAGCAGGTGCGGCGCTGATGATCGCAGGTCTTGCGGCAAGCGGCGTCACGACCATCGAGGATATTTATCACATTGAGCGCGGCTATTCCGAGATGGAGCAGAAGCTCCGTGCGCTCGGTGCAGAGATCACAAAGGAACCGGTCGCAGCGGTCAATCCCGTTCGCCGGCAGACGGAGCAGGATGCAGTCTGAGCTCCGACACTTGTATAAATGACAGCAGGGCGAAAGAAATTTCGCCCTGTTCTTGATTGAGGTGCAGCATGGCAAGACTCTATTCTCTGTTCAGCTCAAGCAAGGGCAATGCGACCTTTGTCGGCACGCCGGAGGGCGGCATTCTCATCGACTGCGGCGTCAGCACAAGACGCCTGACGCTCGCAATGGAGCGCTGCGGTCTGCCGATGGATGCGATCCGCGCGATCTTCATCACGCACGATCATTCCGACCACATCGAAGGGCTGAAGGTGCTGACCAAGAAATGCCGCGTGCCGGTCTATGCAGAGCCGGAAACGCGGAAGCATATCATGGAATGGGAGAAAATTGCGGACAACGATCTGATGCAGGATCTTGTGCAGGATGTGACAGTCTGCGGCATGAATGTCATGCCCTTTGCGACCTCACATGATACGGTGCAGAGCTGCGGCTTCCGCATCACGGCGGAGGACGGCACGGCATGTGCAGTCTGTACCGATCTCGGCACCGTGACGGATTCCGTGCATGAGGCGCTGACCGGCTGCCGGATGGTGCTGCTTGAAGCAAATTACGATGATGCGATGCTTTCGCATGGGTATTACCCGCCGGCGCTGAAAGCACGCATCCGCTCCGATCACGGGCATCTCTCGAATGTGCAGTGTGCGGAGGAGGCGAGACGGCTCGTGGAAACGGGCACGGTACATCTGCTGCTCGGGCACCTCAGTCAGGATAACAACACTCCGCAGAAAGCAGGCGCGGCAGTCGAAAACGCACTGTGCGGTCTGCGGCGCGGGCGGGATTATTTGCTCAATATTGCGAAGCCGGAAACAGACGGGGAGATGACAGTGTTTTGATGCAGATCCGATTGATCACGGTCGGCAGACTGAAGGAGAAATGGCTCCGCGAGGCCTACGCGGAATATGAGAAGCGCCTCGGGCGCTACTGCAAGCTGACGCTCGTTGAGCTCCCGGAGGCAAGACTGCCGGAATCGCCGTCGGATTCTGAGATCGCGGCGGCGCTTGAGACAGAGGGCAAGGCGATTTTACAGGCAGCGGGCGGCTGCCTCATAGCGATGTGCATTGAAGGAAAGGAACGCAGCAGCGAGGAATTTGCGGAGATGCTCAATCAGACAGCGATCCGCGGCGGCAGCACGGTCTCCTTTCTCATCGGCAGCAGCTTCGGGCTCAGCGATGCCGTCAAGCGGGCGGCACAGGAGCGCATTTCGCTCTCCCGCATGACCTTTACGCACCAGATTGCGCGTGTATTGCTCGCAGAACAGCTTTACCGTGCGTTTCAGATACAAACAGGCGGAAAATATCACAAATAAGGAGGAAACGGCTATGATGTATCCTGAGATCCAGACGGCTGCCGCAGAGCTCGCGGCGCTCGGCAAGCCGCTGCAGATCTATCTGATCAGCCACAAATCGAACCACACGACCGGAGCGCTCATCAGCTTTAAGCTCGCGCTGATTGTCCGCGATGAGACGCCGAATCTCTCAGAGCTGGAATGCTTCCTTTACAAGGGCGTGGACTGCGATTATCCCTATGATCTTGTGCTCTACCGCAAATCGGAATGGGACACGCTTTCAAAGGATCCGCAGACCTTTGCTTACGGGATCCGGGAAACGGGGTGCGTGCTGTATGGCTAGAGGTTATCGTGATTCTGACAGCCGCCGCTATTTCGACTGGCTCTATTATGCGGCGATTGACCTGCGTGCGGCAAAGCTGCTGCTGGATGATGACCGCTGTTTCAACTTGGTCGCGTTCCACTGTCAGCAGTGTGCGGAAAAGGCGTTCAAGGGCTATCTGCTCTGGCGGCGCCACCGGCTCTATGACGGGCACAACCTGCCGTGGCTCTGCAAGCAGGCGATGGCGGAGGATTCCCATTTTGAGGACAGACTCCAGCTTGCCAGTGACATCAACCACTACTACATTGAAGCGCGGTACCCTGCCGACTTCCTTTTGCAGCTCGACAGCGAATCAGCGACAGATCTGATCGTGCAGACAAGCGATCTTCTGACATTTGTGGACGGCCTTGTGAAATTCGATTTCCAGAGCTACCGCCAGAAGAAGATTCCGCCCGGGCAGAGGTGACATATGGAGCGGGAATACAAATGGAAGGCAAGCGCAGAGATACAGCGCAGAATGCGCGAAGATACGCAGATTGCAGACCTCTGCACCGCGTGCCGGGAGCTGCATATGCAGGCGGTCTACTATGAGACTGCCGACGGCATGCTCCGGCGGGAACAGGCGGCTCTGCGTCTGCGGCGCGAAAACGACAGCACGGTTTGCTGCATGAAAATGGGAAAGCGGACCGTCGGTACCTGCACGGTGCGGGAAGAATATGAGACAGAGGCGGCGGATATCCGCGACGGGCTCCGCAGACTGCCCGCAGCGGGCGCACCTGCTGCACTCTGTGAGGCACTGCTGCATGCAGAGCTCAGAGAGCTTGCACACAACGATTTTCACCGCACGGCGCTCACGCTGCAATTTGAATCGGACGGTGCAGTCTGTACCGCGGAGCTGGCACTGGACGGCGGTCAGCTCGGCAATGCGGACGCGGAGATCGCATTCACGGAGGCAGAGCTTGAGTATAAAGACGGCAGCACGGATGCATTTTGTGCGCTTGCTGCGCTGATCGCGGAACGATATGCGCTGGAGCCGCAGCCGCTTTCCAAGTTGGCGCGTGCAATTTCAGCCGGGAGATAAGAGAGGAACATTTGGGAGGAACCTATGAAAAAGAGCATGACACGCGGCGCTTCTGCCTGTCTGGCAGCGGTGACTGCGCTGCTGAGCTGCACGGGATGCAGTGCAGGCAAGCCGAAATATGACATCACACAGTATCAGGACACGACAGCGCGCAAGGAGTTCAATACATCGCTGGACTTCACGAAGAAAACCGCTGCCGCCGCCGGTGCGCCCGCCGATTTCAAGTGGGTCGGGCAGGCGGAGGACGGCAAATTCACCGGCAAGGTCTCCGAGGTCAATGTCGAATTCCCCGGTTTTGTCGGCAACAGCTATGTCGGCAATTTCACCTCGCCCGAGGATACGGTCATCTTCACAGTAGAGGTGCCCGCTGACGGCGTCTATAACCTTTCCTTTAACACCTGCGTCGGTTTCGCGGAAACGGACAAGATCAACCCGGTCACCGTGGACGGCAGCGCAGTCGGCTCGATCACGAGCGTGATGGGCAAGGAGTTTTCCGAGTCGCCGCTCGAAAATGTCTATCTGACGGCGGGCACGCATGAAATCGCAGCAGGCACCGAATGGGGCTATTACTTTGTCGATCAGCTGACGGTCACGGCGGGGGAGCCGATCTCTGACAGCGTTTACGAGGTCACGGCGGCGCTCTCCGATCCCGATGCGTTTGACAATTCCAAGCGGCTTTATAAGTTCCTGCGCGACTGCTACGGCAGATATACGATTACCGGGCAGTATTGCGACAAGGGCAAATTCGGCACTGAGATGAATCTCATTCACGAGGAAACAGGCGAGTATCCGGCGATTCTGGGGCTGGATATGATCGACTACACACCCTCCCGCGTGCAGTACGGCGGCGGCACGGGCAAGGCGGTCGATTACGCAAAGGATTTCTACCTGAACAGCGGCGGCATTGTCACGATGGCGTGGCACTGGAATGCACCGGATGCGTATCTGATCAATACCGGCGATCATCCGTGGTATTCCGGCTTCTATGCGGAGCACTGCACGCTCGACCTCGACAAGATCGCGGACGGCACAGATGCAGCCGGAAAGGATGCCCTGCTCGCCGACATCAAGGCGATTGCGGAGGCGATGGAGCCGCTCAGAGAAGCGCAGGTTCCTGTGCTCTGGCGGCCTCTGCATGAGGCGTCCGGCGGCTGGTTCTGGTGGGGCAACTGCAAGAAGGAATCCTATCTCTGGCTCTGGAATCTGGTCTACGATCAGATGGTCAATGTCTACGGGCTGCACAATCTGATCTGGGTATGGAACGGGCAGGACAAGGAATGGTATCCCGGCGACAAGACTGTGGACATTGTCGGCATGGATATCTATGCGGACAAGCATGCGTATGCCTCACAGAGCAGCACTTTCTCGGAGCTGACCGGCTGGAGCAGCGAGCGCAAGCTGATCGCACTCAGCGAGAACGGCGTTATGCCTGACCCGGAGCTGATTCAGCGCGACAACGCCGTCTGGAACTGGTTTGCGACATGGAGCGGCGAATTCGTGCAGGAATACACCCGCGCTACAGAAGCCTACACCGAGTTTGCGATGTGGGACAAGGTCTACCAGAGCGAGGACACGCTCACGCTCGATGAGCTGCCCTGCCTCTGGGATTACCCGATGGAATAACAGAAAGCGCCGGAGAATCTGCTTCTCCGGCGCTTTTATGATGATTGTATTTCAGTTGCGCGAGATGTCATAGAACCGGCGCTCGTTCGGGTAAGCATAGTTCAGTTCCTCAATGGCAGCCTTTTCCATGTAACCTTCGAGATCATCCGCATCGACGAATTTCTCGAGCTCCTCCTGCTCCTCCTTCGCGGCTTCGATTGCAGCCTCAAGCTCTGCCTGCTCCTGCCGCTTTTGCAGCAGGGTTGCCTGCGTTGAGACGAAGGATATGATGCATGCGACCACAAGACCGACGGCGACCACCTTTCCGGCGATCCACTCGATCACGGCATGCCTGCGGTATTTTGCGTTCTGACGGCGCGATCCCTTGTTTCGTTCCATTTGCTGTCTTCTCCCTTGGTGACCCGTTTTCTTCCGCGGCGGCGGGTCGGTTCGCTGCGGCTATTTGTACCTTTTATTTTAACACAATTTCAGCGCACGGTCAAGGGGTTTCGCCGATTTTTTCGGCGGGATCCGATTTTTTTGTATTTCTTACAAAAAGCCGTGCCGTTTTTTGCATAATTCGACCGAAGCTGTGCAGAATCCTGCCGAGCAACCGGCGGATCCCGCGCAGCAGCCGCATCCACACAGCCCCGACCGTCAGCAGCCAGAGTGCGAGCCCGAGCAGCGCCCCGAGCGCGTAATACCAGCGCAGGGCATCCTGCCCGAAGGCAGAGGCATATAGCTGGAGAGAAACGCAGAAGCACAATGCAAAAAACGTATCTTCGAGAAAAACGATGACCGGGTGATGCGGCAGCAGGGCACGGAGTGTGCGGAACAGGTCAAAGAGCATTCCGAGCGGCACACCGAGCAGGCAGCTCATGAGAAAGAGCCGCGCTTCCTCGGAGATCGGCACGGCAAATCCAGGCAGTTCGTTCATCGCAGGAGCCTCCGGATGATACCGTCGGGAGCTGTGCGCCCGCGGTCGCCGTAGCGAAGCGCCTGAATATCGCCGGTGACTGTCGCTTCGCCGCTTCCGATGCTGAGCGCGCCGAGCTGAAGCTCCCGCCCGAGAACGGTCAGCGTGCCGAGCTGCGTGTAAAGAATCACGGCGCGGTCGTCATAGCTGTCGATGCCCGTAACCCCGGATAATTGCAGGCGCTCCCTGTCACAAAGGAGCGCCTGATGTTTGCATTCCTGCTGTTCCATAGCGCCACCGCCTTTCCCTGCATTCTATGCGGCGGGGGCGGGGTTCATGCGTCAGAGGTCGATCAGCAGCTCCAGCGGGCAGTGATCGCTGCCCATTACATCTGCGTGGATGACCACATCCTGCACGCGCTCGGCGATGCGGTTGGAGACGATCCAGTAGTCGATGCGCCAGCCGACATTCTTCTCCCGCGCACGCCCCATGTAAGACCACCATGTGTAGGCATCCGTGCGGTCGGGATATTTGTATCGGAAGGCGTCGGTGAAGCCTGCTGCAAGCAGTTCGGTCATCTTGCCGCGCTCCTCGGGTGTGTAGCCCGCGTTGCCTTCGTTTGATTTCGCGTTTTTGAGGTCGATCGGCTGATGCGCGACATTGAGATCGCCGCAGTAGAGCACGGGCTTTTTCGCATCGAGCGCGAGCAGATGGGCGCGCAGAGCGTCCTCCCATTCCATGCGCAGCGGGATCCGTTCGAGGTCGCGGCGGACATTCGGCACATAGGCGTTGACGAGGAAGAAGCCCGGGTATTCGAGCGTCAGCACTCTGCCCTCGTTCGCGACACCGCCGGTCTCCATTTCCTTCGTGACGGCATCGGGCGCTTCCTTCGCAAAGACGGCAGTGCCGGAATAGCCGCGCTTTTCGGCGCTGTTCCAGAAGGCGTGTCTGCCCTCTGCGGTAAAGGCGAGCTGCGTGAGCTGATCCTCCTGCATCTTTGTCTCCTGAATGCAGAAGAAATCGGCGTCAATGCGGTCAAAAAAGTCCGCAAATCCTTTCTTTTCACAGGCTCTCAGCCCGTTGACATTCCATGTGACGGCGCGCATTTGGCACATCCTTTCAGTCGAAATATTTGGCTTCGGTAAACTGCACCTGCCCGGTGAACGGATTGAACAGAACATCCGAAACGCCGGACTTGCAGAAGAGGTATCGCTGCTTATAAAACAGCGGAATGAAGCAGTTGTCTGCGAGAATCTCCTCCTCTGCGCGGCGGTAGAGCTCCACGCAGTCCGCGAGATTTTTCTGCTCTGCGGCTTGCTCAAGCAGTGCGGTGACTGCCTCCTTGTGTGTGCAGCCTACTGCGGCATTGCCTAGCAGTGTACGGAATACAGACGATGCTTCGTAGTTTTCACCGGTGACGGCACAGAGTGCGATTGTGTAGTCACCCTTTGCGAGACGCTCTGTGTAATCTGCCTCGCTGACCTCCTCGATGCTGAGATGCAGCCCGAGCGTGCTGTTCAGCGATTGCAGCAGGTCGTGCAGCGGCGTATAATCCATCATGCCGGCGGGGGCGAGCACACGCGCCTCGTCCAGCTCCGCAAGATGCAGCGCACCGAGCCCTGTGCGCAGGGATTCCTGTGCCTTTGCCGCGTCAAACTGCGTATACAGTGCGTCGGAAATGAGCTCCCGGCAGCTCTTGTTTAGCAGCGTGACGGCTGGCGGCAGGATGCCGGATGCAGGCTGCACATCGCCTTTCTGCGGGATGCTGCTGCGGTCGATTGCGCAGGCGATTGCTTTGCGGATCTCAGAATTGCCGTACTGCGCCGCGGGATTGATGCAGAGCCCGAGCGTGATGCTGTAAGCGCCGACCGCCTGATACTTCGTATCATTGAGCCATGCGCTCTGTGTGCCGGCATAGCAGTCCGCGGAGCCGTTCACAAAGATATTCTCCGCATCTGCTTCAGTTTTCTCGATGAAGAAGCTGATTTCCGTCGGGTAGACCTTGTGATTCTTGTGATTGAGCGGATTGCGTACAAGCTGGATCACATTATACTTGCCGTAGGGGTCATAGAGCCAGCGCTGCATCGCAAAGCTGCCGTTTCCGATGATCGAATCCTCGTCTAGCCCGTAACGCCCCTTGGTCGCTTCAAAATAGGCGGCGGAGCAGGGGAGCGCAGCGGTGGTTGTCAGCAGGAGCGGGAAATTCGCATTCGGCGTGTCGAGCTGAATCTCCAGCTCGCGGTCGCTCTTGGCATAGACGCCGATCATCGAAGGATCCTGTGTCTCCCGGAGGATGGCTGCCGCATTCTTGATGCACGCAAATTCCTCGCGGTAGGGCGACTGATAGATCGGATCGAACATGCGCTGGAATGCGAACACAAAATCCATCGCGGTGACTGCGGTTTCCGCTTCCTCGCCGTAGCCCTCTATGCTTTTTGTTGCGTTGTACCAGTAGCAATCGGGGCGCAGCGTGAAGTGATAGGTCAGCCCGTCGTCAGAGACGGTGTAGGATTCCGCAGCGCCGTAGGTGACATTGCCGTCTGCATCGAGCCGCAGGAGCCCCTCAAACAGATTTGAGAGCACGGTCTTCGCAGAGGCATTGACGGCAAGCTGCGGATCAAGCGTGTCCGGGTTGCCGACAAGCGTATAGGCAAACGCATGCCCGGCGCCGGTCTTGGAGCTTTCCTTTCCGCATCCGGGGAGCAGCACGGCGGGGAGCATGGCGATGAGGAGCAGCAGGGCGTTCTTTCTCTGCATGATGCTGCCTTCTTTCTTTATTGTTCTGTATATATGGAAAAATCGGGAACGCCGCGGTACGGCGTCCCCGACGCTGATGGGTTATCGGTTTGTCAGGTGGAAGGCATGCGGCAGGAGGGAATCCAGCCGGTAGATGCCGCTTTCCAGAATGACGGGCATATCCGGGCGGCAGAGCTCCATGAGGGTCTGCCGGCAGATGCCGCAGGGGAAGCAGGGCATGCTGTCGTCGCCGCCGGCAATGGCGATCGCCGTGAACTGCCGCTCACCGGCTGTGACCGCCGCCGTAAATGCGGAACGCTCTGCACAGATGCCTGCGGGATAAGACGAATTCTCAACATTGACGCCGAAATAGACCTGCCCCGATGCCGCCTTGAGCGCTGCACCGACCCGGAAGCCGGAGTATTTCGCGTAGGCGTTCTGGCGTACAGCCTTTGCCGCCTCGAGCAGTGCACGGGCACTGTCATCCAGCGGGAGACAGTCAGGTTCGGTTTTCTTTGCCTGATCGGTCACGGTCGTGAAGCGATGGGATGCCATGCGCACTTTTGTGCCCATCGGACGGCGCCCGTCGCGGGCACCCGGCATCTGAATATCGGCATCGCCGTCTTCATCGCCGGGGAAGAAGAATGCGCGCACCTTATCGGCAAAGCTCCGTTCCTCATCCGCGTGCTCCTCCCGCGCCTCATCTGCCGAAGGCTCGGCAGCGGGAATCTGTGATGCGGGAAGCTGCTGTGTATCCGAAAGCTGCTTCTTGGCGGCACGCTTCTGCTCAGCCGGACGGGGTTCTGCTGCCTTCTGCGGTTCCGGGAGGGCTTCCGCAGGCTTTTCAGCTGCCTGCTCAGGCGGCTTTGTATCAGCGCCCGTGCGCTCAGCTTCTGCGCGTATTGCATCTTCGATGCGCTTCCGTGCCTCGCCGCGCCGTTTCCCGGCGGGAGATGCGGGTGTTTCCGCCCGCTCGATTCGGGCAGTCTGTGCGTGGCGGGGCTCAGGCTGCTTTCTGTCTTCGGCGCCGGTTTCTGTCTCAGAGTCCCGTTCTGCCTTCAGCTCCGGCTGCGCGGGCTTCTTTTCCGCAGACGGCTGGATATCCTCCGGCTTCAGAATCTCGACAGTCGGTGCGGAGGGGATGCCCGCGGTATCGTCACCGGTTTTCGGGTTCTCAAAGGGATCCTCCGGATCCGGCTGTGCGATCAGAAAGAACGACGCCAGTTTCTCTAAAAATGACATTCTCTGCACCTCGCAATCATGCCTGCCAAAAACGCGCATGGAAATTTGTGCAAAATTTCAATCTGTTTCCGCTTGCGTTTTCGGCAGTGTGCATGGTATAATAATATTGGAACGCGTGCGCGGGATCTTATTTCGAGATCAGTGCAAGCGTGTCGCGTGCAATCAGCAGCTCCTCGTTCGTCGGGACAACCCAGACTTCGGTCTTTGCGTCCGGCGTGGAGAGCTTGACCAGCTTGCCGCGGCTCTGCTTATTGAGCTCCTTGTCGATCTTGATGCCGAAGAACTCCATGTTCTCGCAGACGCGCTCACGGACTTCCCAGGAATTCTCGCCGATGCCGCCGGTGAACAGAACCGCGTCAACACCGTTCATTGCTGCGGTGTAGGCACCGATATAGCGCTGGATCTGATATGCGAGCATCTCACTTGCGAGCAGTGCGCGCTTGTCGCCCTTTGCGGCTGCTGCGGTGATCTCACGGTTATCGGAAGAAATGCCGGAGATGCCGAGGAAGCCGGACTTCTTGTTCATGTACTGGCTCATCTCATCGGGTGTGAAGCCGTGCTTGTCAGCGACAAAGGTGACAGCAGACGGATCAACTGCGCCGGTGCGGGTGCCCATCAGGATGCCGTCGAGCGGGGTGAAGCCCATCGAGGTGTCGATGCACTTGCCGCCCTGCACAGCGGTGATGGAGGAGCCGTTGCCGAGATGGCAGGAAACGATCTTCAGATCCTTGATGTCCTTGCCCATTGCCTCAGCGAGCGCTGCGGAAACGAAGCGGTGAGAGGTGCCGTGGAAGCCGTACTTGCGGACATGATACTTCTCGTAGTCCTCATAGGGAAGACCGAACATGTAAGCCTTGGGCGGCATGGTCTGATGGAACGCAGTATCGAAGACAACGACCTGCGGGGTGGTCTTCGGGATGACAGCGGTGCAGGCACGGAGCGCGAGCGCATGTGCGTGGTTGTGAACCGGCGCCAGCTCGCGGAGCTCGTCAATCTTGTCGATGATCTCGGGGGTAACAAGGCAGGGTCTGTCGAAGACCTCAGCGCCCTGAACGATACGGTGACCGACAGCGGAGATCTCATCCATCGACTTGATGACGGCTGCGTCGCCGGTGGTCAGCACTTCAACGAGCTTCTCGAACGCCTCGGTGTGGGTCGGAAATGCGCAGTCTGCGTCGATGCTTCTGCCGTCAGCGGTCTTGTGCGAGACATGGCCGTCGATGCCGATGCGGTCGCAGTTGCCCTTTGCGAGGACGCTTTCATCGTCCATGTTGAGCAGCTGATACTTCAGCGAAGAGCTGCCTGCGTTGACTACGAGAACTAACATAAAAAATACATCCTTTCAAGATATGATCTTTCAGATACTCTGCTGCGCAGATTCCGGCAGCAGACGATCCATAGCACCATTATACACGAAATCGCGCACTTATTCAAGGGGTTTGCGCAAAAAAAGCAAAATTCCGCCGCAGAATTTGTCGCCGGATCGTGAAAATGATTTGGATATTTTTCCGGCACGGACGCCGAAAGCTTCGTGCCTGCGTATATTCCGAACAGAGAGACCCTTTATGAAGCGACAGCTTGACTGAACAAAACCGAAGGAGGCTATTCCCATGAAGATCAGCGGCATCATCTGTGAGTACAATCCATTTCATAACGGGCACAAATACCACATCGAGCAGACGCGGAAAAACGGCGCGACGCACATTGTTGCGATCATGAGCGGCAATTTCGTGCAGCGCGGCGATGTGGCTGTCATCAATAAATTTGAGCGCGCAAAGGCTGCGGTGCGCTGCGGCGTCGATCTTGTGATCGAGCTGCCGGTCGCCTATTGCCTTTCTGCGGCAGAGCTCTATGCAAAGGGTGCGGTGTGCCTGCTGAAAGGTCTCAGCTGCGTGGATGAGCTCTCGTTCGGCAGTGAGTGCGGCGACATCGGGCAGCTCACGGAGGCGGTGAAGGCAACCTATGCCTGTGCGAAGCGCCCGGAGCTCGAAGAACTGATGAAGCTCGGCAATTCCTATCCGAAGGCGCTGCAAATTCTCATCCGGCAGAATTACGGCGATGAACTGGCGGCGCTGTTCAGCTCGCCGAACAATGTGCTCGCGATCGAATATCTCAAGGCGATGGTCGCCGTGAAGCTGAAAATCAAGCCGTTTACCGTGAAGCGCAGTGCTGCGCATGATGCGCATGTGCCGGTCGGGAATATGGCAAGCGCCTCACTGATCCGGCAGATCATGGAGAATCAGGGCGATGACTTTGACGACCTTGTGCCGGAGGAAATGGGCGATGTGCTGAGCGCCTGTGCCGCAACCGGCATGACCGCACGCTTTGAGAATCTTGAGCGCATTCTGCTCTATCGCCTGCGCACCGCGACTGCGGAGGAGATCAGTGCCCTGCCGGAGGTCGGGCAGGGGCTCGAAAACAAGATCCTCTCCGCACGCAATGAGACTTCGCTCGAATCCATGCTGCTCACGATGAAAAGCAAGCGCTATCCGATGGCGCGCCTGAGACGCATCCTGCTCGATCTCATCATCGGCATCACCCCGGCGGACACCGAAACCCCGCCGCCTTACGGCAGAATCCTCGCGCTCAATGAACGCGGCCGCGATATTCTCACGGCGGCAAAGCAGGCGGGCACGACACTGCCCTATGCGACCTCGCTCTCGAAGCTCGCCGATCTCGGCGGCGCCTGCAAGGCGTGCTCCGATCTGGAAGCCCGCGCAACTGCCGTTTACGGGCTTGCGCAGCGCACGATCAATCCCGCGGATGCCGACTATAAGGCGATGATCGGGATGGTGAAGTGATAGAAACTGTTTTGCTTTGAGGTGTAATTATGGCAAGTGTATATTCACGAGCGCGTGAGGTAAAACAACCTTATGGCGGCTATTTACAGTCATCTCAATTTGAGATAATTCAAATGAAAGATGGCGTATCACTTAATGCAGATGAGAATATACACGGAAGTTATATTGGATTAGCAGTTGATTATTAGACACGCTATATGCTTGGAATAAAAAAGGAAGATGCTTTTAAGGTTAGCATAAATGGAGCGGGAGCAATCAGTGAAAAAGCACTTAAGAGGGCGTTCGCTTTACTTCACGGTATTCAGGGCTTGGATGACAAGTCAATTTATAACGCTTGTAAACTTGTTACATTTGATGTAAGTTGCAGAAACCCATCCAGGGCTCATCTTGCAATAGAAGCATATAATAATGTGAAACCTGATTTACCTACATTAGCAAATATTAGAATAATGGTAGAGAGAAGCCTTTTGTTTTTCAAGAAATATGGACCGATTGTATCAGCTGGCTTTACATTTAAGCCGGTTGAGATAAATACTGATGCCAAGATGGAGATGATTATTTCTCAAAAAGGTACTTATGGCGGTTATACCGCAACTGTTTCATCAGGAGATGGCGATTTTTTGACGAAAGATACGCTCTGGGACTTTAAGGTTACGAGAGATAAACCATCCAGTCGAGATCGGCTTCAAGTTTTGATGTATTGGATTATGGGTAAGCATTCAGGGCAAGAAATCTATAAGAATATCAATAAAATTGGAATATATAATCCAAGGCATAATTTAGTTTATCTTCTGGATATGGAGACTGTTTCTCCTGAAATTATCGAAATTGTTGAACGCGAAGTGATTTGCTATGAAGATTAGACAATGGAAGGGAGCCACATGACCGAATACTACACAATCGCCGCGCCCTGCGAGGGCTCCGTGACGGAGAAGCGCTCGGAGTTCATCGCGCAGCTTTTCCCTGTCAAGACGGCGGAGGAAGCCGCGGCACGCATCGAGGAAGTGAAGCAGAAGCACCACAAGGCGCGCCACAATGTCTGGGCGTTTCGTGTGCGCGGGGACGGTGCAGAGCGTTACAGCGACGACGGCGAGCCGCAGGGCACGGGCGGCATCCCGGTGCTTTCCGTGCTGCAAAAGCATGCGCTCACCGACATCTGCTGCGTGGTCACGCGCTATTTCGGCGGCGTGCTGCTCGGCGCACCCGGGCTTACGCGGGCATATTCCTCTGCGGCGGCGGAGGCGGTCGGCGCGGCACAGATCAGGCATTTCTGCGAGGCGCACCGTGTGCAGCTCATCACTGATTACGGCATGTACGGCAAGGTCTCCTATCTGCTGCCCGACTACGGCACTGTGGACGCGGGGAGCGAGTTTGCCGAGAATGTGATTCTGCGCTTTGATGTGAAGACCGATGTGTTTCCGCGGCTGGAGGCAGCGCTCACTGAGCTCTACAACGGCAAAGCGGATCTCACCGTCCTGGAGACGCATTTCGTCGATTTCAAATAAACTGCATACAGGCAAACCGCTCTGTGACGCACAGGGCGGTTTTCTGTTTGTGATCGGATTGTTACCGAATTTTCATAAAATCCCCTTGACAAATGCGATGTATCTGCGTATAATATAGATACACAACAAGCGTTGCGCAACAAGCGTTGTTAGTGTATGGAGATGTTGGAGTATGCCGCCGAAGGTAAAATTTCAGAAGGAAGAGATCATCGAAGCTGCACTGAATGTTGTCCGCAGAAAGGGCATCGACGGGCTGACAGCGCGGGAGGTCGCCGCGGAGCTTTCTGCTTCGACCCGCCCGATCTTCACCTATTATCCGTCGATGGACGACCTGAAAAGGGATGTCTATGAAGCAGCAAAGCGTATTCACGGCGATTATATCCGTGCGGGGCTTCGCGCAAAGATTCCGTTTCTCGGCGTCGGTATGCAGTATCTCGCGTTTGCGCGGGAGGAGCAGGCGCTCTACCGGCTGCTGTATCTCACGAAGCCGGACGGTGTGACAGGCGGCGCGGAGGAATCGCTGCGCATGTCGCAGGAGCTGGTGCGAGCGTCGATCATGGAGATTTACAATGTCGATGCACACACAGCAGATTGCTATTACCGCGACCTGTGGCTTGTGGTGTTCAGCTTTGCGACGATGATCGTCACCGATGAATGCCCCTTTACCGATGCGCAGATGCAGGCAATCCTCACTGAGATGAGTCTCGCTGTCTGCAAGGCGTACAAGGAAATCCCCGGGCTGCCGACAGGGGACTATGACCGCGATGCGATCTTCACGGAGCTTGTGAAGCGCCCGAAGCCCTGAGAGCCGCACTATTCTGATCAAAGGAGTATTTTTTATGAAACTGAATCTTATGCACGGTACACCGGAGATTGCCGCCTGACGGGAGGCAAGACTGCGCCTCCCGAAAGATCTGCTCAAATATGAATTGATCAAATTTTTTCAGGAGGAACCAAAAATGAACAATCAGAATTATATCATCCGTCACGAAACCGAACGCGACCGCAGAGCCGTTGAGACGCTGGTGCGGGAGTCGTTCTGGAATGTCTACCGCCCGGGCTGCACGGAGCATTATCTCCTGCATGTCATGCGCGATGACGCTGCATTCATCCCGGAGCTCAATTATGTCATGGAGCTGGACGGCCGCATCATCGGGCAGAATGTCTTTGCGCGCACTGTGATCGAAGCCGATGACGGCAGCACGGTCGATGTGCTCACGATGGGTCCGATCTGCATTGCGAACGATCTCAAGCGGCAGGGCTTCGGCAAGATCCTGCTGGATTATACCGTCGCGAAGGCTGCGGAAATGGGCTTCGGTGCGGTGCTCTTTGAGGGGAATATTGCCTTTTACGGCAAGAGCGGATTTGATTACGCAAGCCGCTTCGGCATTCGCTATCACGATCTCCCGGAGGACGCAGATGCGTCATTTTTCCTCTGCAAGGAGCTGATCCCGGGGTATCTGGACGGCGTGACGGGTGTGTATCAGACGCCGAAAGTCTATTATGTTTCAGACGAGGACGCGGAAGCCTTTGACAAGGATTTCCCGTACCTCGAGAAGAAAAAGCTCCCGGGGCAGATCTTCTGAACCGGGCAGGGAAAAGGAGCTTTGATATGAAAAAGATGACAATGATGCTCGCAGTGCTGGCAGGATGCCTGGCACTGACTGCGTGCGGCGGAGAGAGCAGCACGGCAGGGGACAGCTCCTCTGCGGCGGAAACCACGACCTCAGCATCCGACACCACTGCTGAGACCACTGCGGCAGCAGCCGAGACCACCGCATCTGCGGCGGACACCACCGAAGCCGCTGCGGACACGACTGCGGCACCGGCAGACAGCACCGCGGCGCCTGCGGCAGATACCACTGCGGCGGCACAGACGGAGGCGGGCGGTCCGACCGCTGCTGAGGCAAAGGCTTTGCTCGAAGCACTCAACAAGGTCGAGAAGCTCGGCGCGGCTGCGGTCGAGACAGATGCTTCTGCATCGTGGAAATCCGAAAGCGGCGAGGAATACCTGAAGGCTGCGGGCAGCGAATTCGCAGACACTGCGGCGGTCAAGAAGTTCATGGAGGACAACCTCACCGCAGATTTCATCGCAGAGCGTTACAGTGGCATTCTCGGGACGGACAAGCCGATGTGTGTCGATGTGGACGGCGCGCTCTACATCCGCAACACCCCGCACGGCGGCGGTTTCTCCTACAAGGATGCGGAGCCGGTCATCGAGAAGACGATGGAGGACGGCTATTCCGTTTTCCAGAAGTACGATGATTTCGGCGCGGAGAATACGCTTGAGATCCGCGTTGCCGAAACAGACGGCAAGTGGAAGATCACCGGCGCTTCGTTCGGGCAGTAATCAGAATCCAAGCCCACAAAAATCCCTCGGTACTGTGATGGTACCGAGGGATTTTCTGTGCCCATTGCGTTGGCTTATTCCGTTGTGTAAACCGGGGTCGGTGCCGGAATGTCATAGCCGGTGCCGAGGAAATAGCTCAGATGCGGCGGCTGGTTGTAGCCGTTGTTCTGTGCCGCGACCTGCACGCGGTACTGCGGATCGTGCATCAGCGTGGTGACCGCATAATTGGTGGTGTAGGTTGTTGTAAAGATGCGCACGGAAGCGTCGCCCTTGCGGAAGATCAGCTCCTCGCGCCAGTCGCCGAAGAGGTCGCAGGTCAGGCAGGCATTCGACTTCGATGCGTTGTTGTAAGTGACATCGTTGCCGGTGAAGATTCTGCCGGAGCCGTATTTATCGACCATTGTGCGGTCGAGCACGCCGCGCTCCAAAGTGCCGTCCCAATAGACGAGGGAGTTCATGCCCCACTTCGTCACATCTGCCCATGTGCAGACCTGCTTCTTTGTGGTCGCATTATAGACGATGCTATTGTGGATGCCGACGATCTCTGCGCCGTCATTGCCTGCGATGATGTTGCCTGCGAGGCAGCGGCCGGTGTCGTCGCCGCCGGTCTCACGGAGCAGCGCCTTGCCGGTCTTTGCGTCACGGAGCTCACAGCCGAAGTTGATTGTCTTGCCGTTCGGATGCACTTCATCTTCAAGGCACTGATAGATTTCGAGACCCGGGTTCGAGAGATCGAAGTCGCCGATGTGCATCGCATCGCCGTGTGCATTGCCGGTCGTGTAGAGCAGCTTGCCGCTGTCGTCGATGACGGCAGAGCCGCAGACGACCTCCTGTTTGCCGTCGCCGTCCACATCTGCTGCGAGGCAGTGGTGGTTGCCGTCGCCATAGCCCGGAGTGCTCTTGTTATAGCCGGTGTCAAAGAGCCAGCGCTTCGAGAGCTTGCCGTTCTTCACATCCCATGCAGCCATGGTCAGACGGGTGTAATAGCCTCTGCCGAAGCATGCCGAAGCATTGCCCGCGGAGCCGTCGAGATAAGCAACGCATGCGGTGAAGCGGTCCACGCGGTTGCCGTAGGCATCGCCCCATGTCTCTTTGGTGACCGTGCCGCGCGGCGGGTCGTAATTCTGGGTATCAAGCGCCTTGCCGGTCTTGCCGTCAAAGAGCGTGATGTATTCGTTACCTGTGAGGATATAGCCGTTCGATGCGCGGTAATCCGCAGAGCCGTTGCCGATCACGGTGCCCTGACCGTCCTTCGTGCCGTCGGAGGTCTTGCAGATCAGCTCAGCGCAGTTGTCGCCGTCAAAATCATAGACCATATACTGCGTATAGTGCGCGCCTGCGCGGATATTGCGTCCGAGGTCGATGCGCCAGAGGCGTGTGCCGTTCAGCTTATAGCAGTCGATGAACACATCGCCGGTGTAGCCCGATTTGGAGTTGTCCTGCGAATTGCTGGGATCCCACTTGACGAAGAGCTCATACTGTCCGTCACCGTCCACATCGCCGACCGAGCAGTCGTTGACGGTATAGGTGCAGGTGGAGCCGTCGGGCATGGTCATCTGTCCGGGTGCCTGGAAGTCAAGGTCGATGTATGCGCCCGAGGTGCCGCTGTTGAAGCTTGAGAGCTTCTGTGCAGCGCAGGCAAATTCGGTGCAGGTGTCGCCCTGATAAACATCCACGGTGTAGGAGTCGTTTGCCGTGCCGGATGCATCGAGATAATTCGTTGCCTGCCCGTAGGTGCCGGTGAAGATCGCGGGCTGCTGGCCGTTCTTGTAGACCTCATAGCGGGTGTTTTTGTCATCGGTGCCGAGCATGCGCCATGTGACGAGAATGCCCTTGTTCGTGTTCGCCGCAACGACGCCGCGGTCAAGGTTCTCCACGCGGTACGAGCCGGGCTCCGGCTCCTTCTCAGGCTGTGCGGCGGGCTGATCGGTCGGTTCCAGCTCGATGTAGTCCATGTTCGGGCCGCCCGTGCTGCCGGATGCGATTGCCTTGATCGTATTCTCGCCGGCATTCAGCGCCAGTACGACAGTGACTTCTTCCCATGTTGTCCATGCGCCGGTGTGCGGGAAATTCACGGTGACGCCTTCGTTTGCGCCGTTCGTATACACCTTGCAGGTGCGGGTGTCCGTGGTGTCATTGCCCGCGTTTGCATAGCGGAAGGTGACGGCGTAATTGCCCGCTGCGGGCACACTGACCGTCCAGTTGACAAAGCCGCCGATTTCGTTGTTGTAGTTCCAGTAGCCCTCGCCCGCGAAGCCCGTGTTGGTCGTCTCGACCAAGCCGTTCTCGCACTCCGCTTCGACGGCGTAGTAGCGCTCGGGATAGACCTGCGGGGTAATCGTCTTTGTGACGCCCGCCGGGAATTCGTCGATCTGGCGCAGAAGATACTGCTGGAGCATAACGGCGTCTGCGAGCCCCGGTGTGCCGTCGCCGTTGACGTCGGCTGCGGTTTCTGCGAACGCATAGCGGTTCGCCGGACTGATGCCGAGCAGCATCTGCTTCATGACGGTGAGGTCTGCGGCATTCAGCCTGCCGTTTCCGTCACAGTCACCGACATAGACGGTCACGGGCTCTGCCGCGAATGCGGTCTGCGGCAGCGCGGAGCAGAGCGACCCCGTGACCGCAGCGGCTGCTGTGATCGCAGCAAGCCGTCTTCTCATGGTATGTGTGTGCATGTTTTTTCCCCCTGTGGCTTTTAATTTTCTATCGGGTAGCCTTCTACCGATTTTATCATACCACATTCAAGCCAAATCCGCAATGCGTTTTTGTCGCCGATTTATGCAAAAAGATATAAAATAAAGCGCCCGGACTGCCGCATAGGGTGTCCGGGCGCTTGTCAATCCGCCTTTCCGGGATCGGGCTTTCTCTTTTCCATGATCTCACGGATGGCGTTCATATGCTCCGCGAGCGCACACAGGTCGCTCTCCGGGAGACCGGCGATCCGCTGCCGCAGTCTTGTCTGCATCCGCATTTTCTGGGATTCGACTTCGGTTTTTCCGAGCTTTGTGAGCGAAAGATAGTATGACCGGCGATCGGCGGGATTCTGTTCGCGGGCGAGATAGCCGTCATCGCAGAGCTGCTTGGTCAGGCGGCTGAAATAGGCGATGTCGGCACCGAGGTCATCCGAGATTTTCTTGACGGTGCATTTTTTGTAAAAATCAGCCATCATCAGGCATTTGACAGCGCCGATGCTCAGCACGGAGGTGTCGATGGCGTGGGTATCTGCTTCGAGAAACCGCACATAAAAGCGGTCAAATAAAAGAATCTGCTCTATATACTTATCTGAATTCATATTATCACCCTACTATATTATAGCATGTGTATTTGATGATTGTCAAGTAAAATTTGTGCAAAATTATTTGTATGGATGCTTGACAAAGCATATCTGATATGGTATAATGTGTATATCGTATATATACACCCATGGCGCACAGCACAGTCCGGAACGTGCCGCGCCTATCTTCCGGGAGATCTCACTATGGATATTATCATCAGCAATTCCTCAGGCGAACCCATCTACACCCAGATTATCAAACAGATCAAGGCGATGATTCTGGACGGCGCTTTGCAGGCGGGGGACGCTCTGCCCTCGATGCGCAATCTTGCGATGCAGCTCCGCATCAGCGTCATCACGACAAAGCGTGCCTATGAAGAACTGGAACGCGACGGATATATCGAATCCTACCCCGGCAAGGGGAGCTTTGTCAAGGCGCAGAACCGTGAAATGCTCCGTGAGGAGCAGCTCCGCCAGACAGAGGAGCTGCTCTCTGCTGCGTGCGAAAAAGCGCGTGTCTGCGGAATTACTCTTGAAGAGCTTACCGAAATCCTGAAACTTGTATACGGAGATGAAGGCAATGTCTGACTATCAGAATGCAATCGAGATCCGCGATCTCACGAAGAAATATGACGGCTTCACGCTCGATCATGTGTCCTTTGATGTGCCGCGCGGCAGCATCATGGGCTTCATCGGGCAGAACGGCGCCGGCAAGACAACGACCATCCGCGCACTGCTGAATATCATTTCTGCCGACAGCGGCGAGATCCGCCTGCTCGGGCTCGACCACATCAAGGACGAGATCGCGGTCAAGGAGCGCATTGCAGTCGTGTTCGACGAGATGCCGTTCCACGAGATCTTCACCGCCCGCGAAATGGCGCGCATCTTCCGCGGGATCTATCCGAAATGGGATGATGCTGCGTTTCAGAATCTGCTCGACCGCTTCCAGCTCCCGCAGAAAAAGCGCATCGGCAAGTTTTCCAAGGGCATGAAAATGAAATTGCAGATCGCCTGTGCGCTCTCGCACGGTGCCGAGCTGCTGGTCATGGATGAGGCAACAACGGGACTTGATCCGGTCGTGCGTGCGGAGATCCTCGATCTGTTTCTCGAGTATTTGCAGGATGACGGGCACTCGATCCTCATGTCCTCGCATATCACCAGCGACCTTGAAAAGATCGCGGACAGCGTCTGCTTCATCGACCGCGGCAGGATCCTTGTCTCGGGCTACAAGGACGATGTGCTCGCTTCGCACGGGCTGCTGAAATGTACGAAATCCGATTATGCTGCGCTCGACCGTGCGGATTTCATCAGCGCACGGCTCAGCGATTTCGGCGCAGAGGTGCTGGTCTCCGACCGTGAAGCTGCCGCCAAGAAATACAGCGGGCTGCTGATCGAACCGGCGACGCTCGATGAGATCATGGTCTACTATGTGAATCAGGGCAAGAAGGAGTGGTCGTGATGGCAAAAATCCGCTCTCTGCTTTTCCGTGAAATGCGGATTCAGCGAAAGCAGATCCTTGCGAATATCATATCGTGCACGGGCTGCGCGGTTCTGTTCAGCCTGATCATGCTGAGCTGCCGGATCGGCAATCTCTCGAAGCTCATCGCTGAGAATGACGATGCCGCAGGTGCGTTTGAGATCGTATTCAAGCTGCTGCCTGTAATGTACTCGGGTTTGTGCGCGGCTTGTGCAGGGATATATGATCAGGGACTCATCGGCAGCGATGTGAACAGCGGCTGGGCGAATTATGCCTGCGCAATTCCTGTCCGCCCGCGTGACCGTGCCGCAGCACGCACTGCGTTCGCAGGCATCATGTATCTGCTGAATATTTTGCTCATTGAGCTGTTCTATGCGGCATCCTGCGCGGCGACCGGCAAGCCGCTCAGTGCGTTCGGCATGTCTGTGATCCTGCTGCCGCTGGCATTTGCGCCGCTGATGTCGGCGGTTCTGCATCTGTTCACGATGCGCGCCCGCACACAGGTTACATTCAAGAAGGAGCAGATCAAGGCGACCGCTGTGCAGATGCTGCTGATCTTTTTGGCGGGTGCGATTCCGTGCGGAAAGCTGGCGCAGTATATGACAGACAGAGTATCTCAGATCGGGCAGTATATGGAGGAGCATCCCTTTGCCCCGCAGGAAGATCAACTGTCGTTTATTTTCGGTGATGTGCTCGAAAAAGGCAATGAGATGCTGCATCGGATTGCGCCGTGGGTGATTCCCGCGATCGTGCTGCTGCTCGCACTTGATTATCTCATCATCTGTTATGCGGCAAGAAAGGGGGAGCGGGTATGACCGGCTTGTTATACAAGGAAATCCGGCAGTTCTGGTATGTCCTGCTGACAGCACTTCTGTTCCCCGTTCTGATCATCTGGGGTGTGCCGCTGTTTGTCTGGGCGACACATGCGGAAAGCTTTGCAGAAACACTTGATGGCTTTCTTGCGATGAGCCCGATTCGGATTATGGTAATGTTTGCGTACCTGATTGTCGGCATGACGGAGGGCATACTCTTTTCGGATGATGAGAAGAAAAAGTGGAGCTTCTTCACGATGTCGCACCCGAAGGGGCACCGCGGGCATCTGTATGCAAAATTCGTTGTGACGCTTCTGACGAGCGTGCTGCTGACCGTTTCGATGCTCTTTCAGTGGAGCCTGCTGCATACAGTCTGCTGGCGCCTGCTCGGCACAGAGGACGCTGCGCCGGATGTCAGCCTGCTGATCACGCTGCTCTTTCTGCAAATTCTGCTCCGTGCGTTTGATATTCCGTTCTTTGTGCGGTTCGGCGTGCAGCAAGGCTCTGCGGTCAAGGTATACTGCTTTCTCGGGCTGCTGCTGCTCGGCGCAGTCTATCTGCTTTTCGGACCGCTGCCTGAAAACTTTGAGGACTTTACGGCGAATCTGATTGAGCGTGCGGCGAGCGGACGCTTCGGCGAAAATATCACGCTCGGGCTGAATATTCTGCCCTATCTTGCGCTCGGATGCTATTATGCGGCATACCGCATCTCCTGCCGCCTCTATCAGAAAGGAGCCGCAGAATATGAATAAGACAAAACAGACCGCGCTCCGCCGGCTCCTGATCTTTCTTGCGATCACCTTTGCGCTCTCTTGGATTCCCGCAGCGATTCTGAATCACACCCTCGGCTATGAGGAATGGTTCCTGAGCGGGCATTATACGGCTGCGGTGCTGCTCTTCGGCGGCGGACCCGCCTTTGCAAATGTGCTGACGCGGCTCATCACAAAAGAAGGCCTGGAAGACAGCAAGCTGCATCTCAATCTGAAGGGCAATCTGCGGTATTATCTCATCGCGCTCGTGACACCGCTGCTGTACGGCGTTCTGCGCGGCGTGCTCCTGACGGCAAGGCACGGCGATTTCAGCGCGGCAGGGGATTACAGCGGGAAGATGCTGGTAATCGGTATTTTGCAGGCAGCGCCCTATTCGCTTGTGATGGCGTTCAACACCTTCGGCGAGGAATTCGGCTGGCGCGCCTATATGAATCCGAAGATGGAGCCGCTGCTCGGCAAGGCGGGCACGGTCATCATCGGCGGCATTGTCTGGGGGCTCTGGCATGCGCCGCTGACGGTCAAGGGGCACAATTTCGGCACCGATTATCCGGGGTTTCCGTGGCTTGGCATTCTGCTCATGTGCCTGTTCTGCATCGGCACGGGGGCGTTTTTCATGTGGCTCACCGACCGCACGGATTCGGTCTTTCCCGCATCGGTTGCGCATGCTGCGGTCAACAACGGTGGGATGATCTTCATGCAGCTCGTTCTGCGCGGCGTGCCGGAGAGTCTGGAGCCGACGCTTTCAGACCGCTGTCTCGCACTGCTTCCGGAGGCACTGCTGTCGTTCATTGTGTTCGGCGCGATGATGCTGCATGCGCGGAAGAAAAAGGCATAACAAAGCGAGCCGGGCGTCATTCCCGGCTCGTTCTGCTTGTATATTCAGTGCAAATAAAAAAGACCGATGCATTCACATCGGTCTCAGCTTGTCGAAAAAGCTCTGTAAAGTCACAGACCCTATGATTAAAGTTTCGGTCAAGCCTTTTCAAAGGCTTGCGAGAGTCCAGAGGCGA
>JAEEXH010000124.1 GCA_016291435.1 Oscillospiraceae bacterium | reverse complement strand
CTGACGGAGTACCAAAACAGAGAGAGGAGAGATAAGGAAGGGGAGCGCGAGGGGAGACCTTAAGGGAGGGGGGAGAGTCCGAGCGCAGCGAGGTTCTTCTCCCTCCCTTGTGGTTTCCCCTCGCTCACAGGGAGCACTCAATCGCAGTACTTCATATGTATTAACTGAGCAACACATAAATATGATAACTTCCGATTTAGCTCAGCAACACAATTTCTAAAGCAGCACAATTTCTAAACAGGACTAATAATACATATTGATCGTCAGATAGGCGCTGTTTTCGCGCTCTGCACGCTCCATCGCATTGACGGCAGCCCTGCCGTAGCTGCGGAGCTCCTTGAGCATCCGCTCCACGCCGACCAGATTGATGACCGTGCGCGTGCAGATCGAGGTCAGGCAGTCATAGAGCGCGTCGAGATTTTCGCCGTAGAAGCCGGGCAGGTGCAGGGCAGACGCAAATGCACGGTGAAAATCCTCCTGCGTCCTGATCTCGCGGCAGTCAATGGTCACTTCCATTTTCATTCCTCCCCGTAGAGCAGCTCAAAGGTGTTGTAATGATCGTCAGTATAGTAGATCAGCCCGTCATTCGAGAAGACGATGCGCTTTGCGCCGCGTGAACGCTTCCCGAGCGTGTCAATGTCGCATTCGGTGTATTCTCTGCCTTCCTTCTCCGGGAGCTTGCCCTCGTAATTGCCGAAATAGCTTCCGCCGATGCATTTGCCCGGGGCATAGGGCTCCAGGGAGCCGCCCTCCCAGCCGAGCTTCTGCGCTTCCTTTTTCGTGATGAAATTATCCGGCAGCTCGCCGTAGGTATAGATATAGAGCGCAACATCGTCCTTTGTGGTGTAGATGCCGTCGCGGTCAACGGTCGCCTCAACGGTGATCTCCGTGTTCCATTCAAGCGTGTCATCCGTCAGCAGATAGGCAGCAGTGGTTGCTTCGGCAGATGTGGTCTCCGTGCGGGAAGACTGCGATGCTGTTGTCGTTTCCGCAGGCGCAGCCGTTGTATCGGACAAAACCGGGAGCGTTGTCTCCTCCGGCGCGGATACGGGCGTATCCTCGATCACAAGGGAATATTCCGGATTCTGCTCCGCGACCTGTGCAGCTGGCGTCTGCTTTCCGCAGCCGGCCGTCAGCATCCCCGCGGCAAATGCCGCAAGCAGAAGCGCCGCATATCGTCTCTGATTCTGCATATTATATCATCTCCGTTTGCGTTTTTCTTTAGTATAGCACAAATTCCGACAAAAGTAAAGCATATGAAAAATGTAAATCTCCGCATTGCTTTTTCACATGCGTTGTGCTATAATGAAAATGACGATCATACACGCGAAAGGAGCGGTTTCCATATGAAGACCCTGTTCAAAAACGGCACTGTTGTCAATGTATTCACCGGCGAGCTCATCCGCGAGAATGTGCTCATGGAAGATGAGACCGTGCTCGGCATCGGCGATTATACCGATTCAGACGCCGACTGTGTGCGTGACATTACAGGGCAGTTTCTCTGCCCCGGCTTCATCGACGGACATATCCACATCGAGAGCACCATGCTCACCCCGGCAGAGCTCACACGTGCGGCACTCCCGCATGGCACCACCGCCATTGTCGCCGACCCGCATGAGATCGCGAATGTCTGCGGCACGGACGGCATCCGCTACATGCTGGAGATGAGCGAGGGGCTCCCGCTGCATGTCTACGTCATGCTGCCCTCCTGCGTGCCCGCGATGCCGCTCGATGAATCCGGCGCTGAGCTGCTGGCAGCCGATCTCGCCCCGTTTTATACGCATCCGCGTGTGCCGGGTCTCGCAGAGATGATGAACTATCCCGGCGTACTCGCCGGCGCAGATTTCGTCATGGAGAAGCTCCGTGACGCAAAAGCTGCGGGCAAGGTCATCGACGGACATGCCCCGCTGCTCACAGGGCACGACCTCGACCGCTATATTGCCGCGGGCATCCGGAGCGACCACGAGTGCTCCGCTGCGGAGGAGGCGATCGAGCGCGTCCGCAAGGGGCAGTGGCTCATGATCCGGCAGGGCACGGCAGCACGGAATCTTGAGGCGCTGCTGCCGCTCTTTGACGAGCCCTTCTGCCGCCGCTGCCTGCTTGTCTCCGATGACAAGCACCCGGCAGAGCTCCTTTCCGACGGGCATATCGACCACATGATCCGCATGGCAGTGCGTGCGGGAAAAAATGCTGTCACCGCGATTCAGATGGCGACAATCCATGCGGCAGAGTGCTTCCGGTTGCAGCGCGTCGGCGCCGTTGCACCGGGCTACCGCGCCGACCTGCTGATTCTCAACGATCTGGAGACCGTGGATGTGGCGGCAGTTTACTCCGCCGGAAAGCTCGCTGCCGAAAACGGACAGTGTATCCCCTTTGCTGCGCCCGACTGCAAGGCAAAGCGCTGGGGCAGGATTTTGCAGTCCTTCCGGCTGGCGCCGCTCAGCGCAGAGGATTTCCATATCGAGCCGCAGGGCAGCCGGTGCCGCGTCATGCAGATCCGTGCAGGGCAGCTTCTCACAGATGAAGTCATCGAAACGCTCGATTTCACGCAGAATAACGGCATCGACCTCTCCCGCGATATTCTGAAGCTCGCGGTCATTGAGCGGCACCGTGAGACCGGGCACCGCGGTCTTGGCTACATCAAGGGCATCGGGCTGCGGCGCGGCGCGATCGCGGCATCTGTCTCGCACGATTCGCACAATCTCATCGTCATCGGCACAAATGATGCGGATATGGCTGCGGCTGCAAACCGTGTCCTTGCGCTCGGCGGCGGGTGTACGGTCGCTGCGGAGGGTGAAATCCTTGCAGAGCTCCCGCTCCCGATCGCGGGTCTCATGAGCGACGCCGATGCGGAGACTGTCGCCGCGCAGAACCGCAGGCTCAATGAAGCCGTCCGCGCAATGGGCGTCCCTGCGGATGTGTCGCCGTTCATGAATATGGCGTTTGTCTCGCTGACGGTCATCCCGTCACTCAAGATGACGACCTTTGGGCTCTGCGATGTCGCCACACAGACGCTCCTGCCGCTTTTTGCCGACTGACCCCGCCGGGGGCAGCGGCCCCCGGACCCCATTGCAAAATACCCAGCCCCCGCGGGGGCGGGGTATGTTGAGATAGGGGAGTCGGGGGGGATCCGCTATCCCCTCAGCAGGGGTGTGGGGTGCTCGATGTTTGCAACGCAAACTCGACAGCGCAAGCGGGGCGCCCCCACACAGCGCCATTGGAATCACCCCTGAGCGGTGTCAGCCGGCAAACAGCGCAATTTTGTCATTAAAATGTATCCGATGCGTGACAATATATCATTGACAAGTGCCGATAATTCATGTATAATGAACATATGAGCCGCAATATGCGGCGAAGAAGATCAAGATAATCCAAATACAGAAAGAGGAGAATACCCCATGAAAAACCTGAAGCGTACCCTCGCCGCGATCGCTGCTTTGACAATGGCACTCGCTGCGACTGCCTGCGGCGGAGAGTCCTCCGAAGGCAGAACCAAATCTGCTGACGATGTTTCCATCGCAACAGACAATATCGAAAAGACCGCCGATCCCGATATTAGCGGCAAGGAGATCTACTGGATGGCGACCTATGACCTCAACCCGAAGGGCAACGCCGACCGTTCGGTTGCGCTCTCGCTCTTTGAGGATGTCTACGGCGCAAAAATCCATTTCATCGAGACCACCTCAGATACCAAATTTGACGACCTTGCAAACCGCATCAACAGCGGCGATCAGATCGACATGTTCCCCTATGAGTGGGATGCCGTGCCGAACGGTGTCACCAAGGGCATGTATGATCCGCTCGATGAATATATCGATCTCAGCGATCCGATCTGGGACGGCGTCCGCGATTATGCCGAGATGTTCAAGTATAACGGGCACTACTATGTGGTCCCCTACGCAACCTCTGACCCGCTCGCGATCACCTATTCCCGTGCAATGATCGAGGAGGAGGGTCTCAAGGATCCCTATGAGCTCTACAAGAAGGGCGAATGGAACTGGGACACCTTCATGAGCATGATGAAGCAGTTTGTCGCGAACGGCGAGGGCGATACCGAGCGTTACGGATGCTGCGGCTGGTTCGGGCAGGCGATCGTACAGTCCACCGGCGATACCGTCATTCATTACGACGGCAGCAAGTTTGAGAACAACATCATGAGCGCAAATATCGAACGTGCTGAGCTTCTTCAGGAGGAGATTCACAAGCTCGGGCTCTATGACGGCAACTGGTACGGCTACTTCCCGACCGAAGGCAATATCCTCTTCTACGGTATGGCGCCGTGGCATCTTGCCGAGTCCAATGCGAAGAACCCGGATGCGGATATCTTCCTCGTGCCGTTCCCGAAGGATCCTGAGAGCGATCAGTATTATCTCAACATGAACTACGGCGCAGTCATGCTTGTCAAGGGCTCTAAGAACGCAGACGCCGTCGCGACCTATATCAAGTGCGAGCGTCTGGCTGCGACCGAAGATCAGTACAAGGCGGCGGCAAAGGAAAAAGCACTGATTCAGACGAAGAACGCACAGGGCAAAGTCACCGGCTTCATTACCGAAGAGCAGTATGACTTCATGCAGACATGGTATGATCCGGCGAACATCAAGACGGTCTTTGATTTCGGCTACGGCATGGGTCCGCTGATGTATACCGAGACCTACGATTACACGACCCGCGGCGTCATGAACAATGTCGCAGACGGCATGATCATCCACTATGAGAACACGCCTGACACATGGGCAGAGATCCGTTCGCAGTGGAGCTCCGTCGTGGATACCGTCGTCGATGAGTATAACGCAAAGCTCGGCGGCTGATCACAAATAACGCAAAAGGCTGGTGCACAAAGCATCAGCCTTTTTTGCAGCCGTCCGGATTTCAAGGCTGCGCATTTGATACTGCAAAAATACACCCGGCGCATCCACACCGGGTATTCATGCAGATAAATCGTTTCAAGATACCATCCGCGGCGAGCGATCGCAGTTGATTTCAGCTGCATCCTGCGGATCACAATAAAAAAGCACCTGCCGTTTGGCAAGTGCTTTTTACTGGCTCCCCCAACTGGACTTGAACCAGTGACACCCTGATTAACAGTCAGGTGCTCTACCGACTGAGCTATGGAGGAATATCGCAGGTGCCGGCATCGATCTATCTTCCCGGGACGTCTCCATCCAAGTATTTTCGACGCGAATGAGCTTAACTTCCGTGTTCGGAATGGGAACGGGTGGAACCTCATTGCCATTAACACCGGCTCTGCGTATATATTTCAAAGGCAAACGCCTTTTGAAACCGAATGACCCGTACGGGAATCGAACCCATGATTACGCCGTGAGAGGGCGTCGTCTTAGCCGCTTGACCAACGGGCCGTTGATGCACCATCAGGGACTCGAACCCGGGACCCACTGATTAAGAGTCAGTTGCTCTACCATCTGAGCTAATGGTGCATATGCTATATTATAGCACAAAAGCTACTGTTTGTCAATAGCTTTTTCAGGCATCCTGAAAACTGAACAGCAAGCAAGATCGCAAGAATCAATCAAGCGAAGGAAAAGCCCTCGACCGATTAGTATGCGCTGGCTGAACATGTCACCATGCTTACACCTTGCACCTATCT
>JAEEXH010000123.1 GCA_016291435.1 Oscillospiraceae bacterium | reverse complement strand
TGCGGCGGATGATACCGTGCAGTCCGATGCGGACGCGGTGATCGGCGGCGAGGCGGTCATGACGCGCGCTTCCGGCGATGACGGCGTGCATGCGGACAATTCCCTGACCGTTGCGGACAATGCGGAAATTACAATTACGCAGTCCTATGAGGGGCTGGAAGCTTATACGATCTATGTGGACGGCGGCGAGACCCGCGTCACAGCCTCCGACGACGGCGTCAATGCCTCGGACGGCGGAAACTCCGGCGAGAATGCGGGCGGCTTCGGCGGCGGCATGGGGCAGAATACAAACGGCTATCTCTATCTCCGCGGCGGCTATCTCTTTGTCAATGCGGGCGGCGACGGGCTCGATTCCAACGGCGATATTGAAATGACCGGCGGTACGGCTGTTGTCGCGGGGCCGACCAATGACGGCAACGGTCCGCTGGACTGCGGCGATCATCAGAATACGATCAAGGTCACGGGCGGCACGCTCATGGCGGTCGGCTCGACGGGCATGATGGAGGCGCCGGAAGCAAACTATATCGGCAGCACGGCGCTCGGCGCGGCGGCAGGCACGCTGATTGCTGTGACGGACGAGAGCGGCAAGGTGCTCGGCGCATTCAAGACACCGAAGCAGGCACAGGGCATCGTGTTCAGCGCAGACGGCTTGTCTGACGGCTACTGTGTCTACACCGGCGGCACCTATGACGGAACACTCAACGAAGACGGCTTCGGCACCGGCGGCAGCTATTCCGGCGGCACGCTCCTGACCTCCGGCAGCGGCGGCGTGACAGGCGGCTTGGGCGGCTTTGGCGGCGGCATGCGCGGAAACGGCGGCGGCAGAGGCAGACGCCAGAATACGGACGGCGAGGAGAGCTTTGCGATGCCCGAGGGCGGCTTCCCCGGCATGCAGGACGGCGATACCCCGCCTGAGATGCCCGAAGGCGGCTTTGCGGGCGGAGAACGCCCTGACTTCCCCGGCGGAATGAACGGCAGTCTGACACCGCCGGACGGCTTTGGCGGCAATGCTGCTCCGGCAGGCGGCGAAACCTGACAAATCAAACGGAAACGGCGGAATCTGCGCACGGAAATGTGTCGGATCCCGCCGCTTTTGTTCTGAAAATGTACTCTCTGTAATAATTATTTTTGATGCTTTACTTCGATAAATCGGCACGGAATTCTCGGCAGATTGAAATTTGACACGAAACGCGGAATTACAGATTGTAAAGTCTGAACCGTGGAAAATTGTATGTGAATGTGCACAGAAACTTCTCTAACATTCGGGATGGTTTTTGATTACAAAATGGAAATTGCTGTAATAAAGTTGTAATCTTTCCCAAAGTGTGATATGATAGCATTGCAGACAAAGAACGGAGACCGATACCTATATAGATACGAAAGGATGAGTTGATGAGAAAAGTGAAGGTTTTAACGGCATGTCTTGCCGCTGTGCTCGCTGCCGGGACGGGCGTTGTGCTCACCCCGCCGACGATCGAATCCGTGACCGTCGGGACAGCAGCTGTGGAGTATGCGGAGGAGATGACTGTTACGACTGCAGCTTCGATCGAAACGACCGCCGCAGAAACCACAACCACGACTACGACCTCCGCGACTACTACGACGACGACTGAGGAAACGACGACCACCACCGAGGAAACCACCACGACGGAAGAAACCACCACGACCGCGGAAGCGGAAACTGCTGCTCCTGAGACAGCACCCGCTGAGCCGGCGCCGCCTGTTACGGAGGCACCTGCTCCCGCAGAGACCGCAGCGCCTGAGACGCTCCCCGAGACGGAGACGCAGCCGCAGGAAACTGTGCTGCTCGCAGCACCCGCTGAGGCACAGGTCACAGAGGCGATCCCCGCTGAGACGCAGCCGATTGTCACCACGACGGCACCGTCCAGAGCGATCACTGTCACACCGGCTGAATACATCATGCTCTGCAATGTGGTCGGACACGAATACGGCGCCTACTGGGTGCCGGAATATGACAAGGCGCTTGTCGTCGAGGTCATCATGAACCGCGTGAATTCGCCGCTGTTCCCGAACACGATCTACGGGGTTCTGACACAGCGCAACCAGTTCTCCGGGCTGTCTTATTACATCAATCTCGGGACATTCTCGAATCAGGTAACAGACAGCGTCAAGGCTGCCGTCGATCTGTATCTTTCGGATCCGACGCAGTTCAATCACGGCTATCTCTTCTTCTCCGGCGACGGCAGACGCAACTATTTCAGAACGCGCGCTTGATCGGAGTTCAGATCAGAATGGAACAAAAGAATGCAGAAGGGGCACCTGAGAAATCAGGTGCCTTTTTTCGTTTCGCTTGACATGCTGCGGGATTCGGGGTATAATGAAGCGGGAGGAGGGGTGTGCAATGCGGATAGATCTGATTCTGACCGGCGGAACGATTTGCAGCTTTGAGACGGACGGCACCCGCCGTGCCGATGCTGCCCGCGCAAGATCACTGCTGGAATCGCAGTATTTTGCTGCGCACCCGGATGCGGATGTGCAGTTTCACACGCAGATGCCGCTTGACCGGCTCAGCGAGGATCTGACGCCGGGGGACTGGCATGTGCTGCTGCGTGCCCTCTCGGAGATCCCGACGGATGAAACGGCGGGCATTCTGATTGCACACGGCACCGACACGCTGGAGCAGACCGCGGCGATGCTCTCTGCGGCGCTCGCGGGGATCCCGGTGCCGGTGATCCTTGTCTCTGCGATGGCGCCCCCGCAGCATCCCCGCACGAATGCGCATGCGAATTTTGCGGCGGCGGTTTCGCTTTTGCAGGCAAGGCTTGCAGGCGGCGTCTATGTCGTCAGCCGCAACACCGACGGCATCACCTATCTGCATGCCGGTGCGCTGCTGCGCCGCTGCCTGAACGGGAGCGAGGACTTTTTCAGCGATACAATGCAGCCCCTCGATGCCGTGCTTGCGGCGCCGCGTGTGAGAGGGCAGAAAAATACCCGCTTTGCATTGCGGGCGACGGAATATGAACGCGCTGTCACGCTGCTGTATCCCTATAACGGGCTGCGCTATGACAAGGTGCCGCTCGATGACACGGCAGCAGTCTTGCAGATGACCTATCACTCGGAGACGGCGAATGCGCGGCAGGATTCGCCGTATTCGGTACACACGCTGCTCTGCCGCGCAAAGGCGGGCGGCATTCCGGTGTATCTGGCGCCGTGCAGTGAGGAATCACAGACCTACGGTTCTGCGCGGGATCTCGTGCAGGCGGGCGCTGTGCCGCTCTGTATGCCTGCGCCGCTTGCATACGGCGCACTCTGGGTCGGGGCGCAGTACGGCTTCACGGGCGATGCGCTCACGGCATTTGTGCGGGAGACGGCTCAGCGCGTCACGGAAAATTCCTTCCGCTGCTGCATGTAAATGCGGCGCACATCGCTCAGGAAGGCGTGCACCTGCGGCAGCTTGAAGTCCATGTATGTCCACGGGAAGGGATGCCACGCACGGCGCGCATAGAAAAGCGTCAGCTCGGCGTAGATGCCGCCGAAGAGCGGGATGCGGTGTCCGGCGTTCTTCGTGGTTGCGAGGGAGAGCCGCCCCGGGCTTACAAATCCCGCATCCAGATTGACGCGCCGCCTGCCGTTCACAGCCATTTCCTGCTCGATTGCATTTGTCTGCTGTTTGATCGCGGCAAGCTCCTGCGGGTCGCGGCACACGGCAAAGGAGAGCATTTTCCGATAGACCGTGCCGCCCATCTCCGCGTCATAATAGGGCGATATTTCGGAGAAGCAATAGGGCTCCGATTCCAGATCGGGCGCGCCGTAGAGCGCTGTGAGCCGCGAGACTGCCCGTGCAGCGGTCGCTTCATCGGTATAGAGCACGGCGCAGATCAGCTTCTCCGGCTCAAATTGCATAGCAGTACCCATAATTCACCTCGTCATTGATGATAATTCATGATACCACAATTCATGCGGATTGTCAAGAAAGGAATACATATGAAGGAATACAAGGTCGTTGAGATTGCGCGCAAGTATCTGAAGGCGGATTACAGCTTTGCGGAGGCTGCGATGAACGCGGAAGCGGCACGCGGCTGGGAGGTCGTGTCGGTGTCGTTTGATCTGGCGACGGATATACGCGGCAATATGGTGATCACCTTTGCACGGGAGAAGGAGTGCGAGGCATGAGAAAAAAGGAGAAGGCGGTGCTGATCTGCGACGCGCTTGACAGGCTTTACCCAGAGGCGCAGTGTTCGCTGACCTATGCGGAGCCATATCAGCTCATGATCGCGACACGGCTCTCTGCGCAGTGTACCGATGCGCGTGTGAACATCGTGACAGAGACGCTCTTTGTGCAGTATCCGACGCTGGATGCCTTTGCGGACGCCGATCTTGCGGAGCTTGAGCAGGCAGTCAAGCCCTGCGGCTTCTACCGCGACAAGGCAAAAAGCATCAAGGCGATGTGTCAGCGCGTGCGCGAGGTCTACGGCGGCAGAGTGCCCGACAATATGGACGATCTGCTGACACTCCCGGGCATCGGGCGCAAGACGGCAAATCTGCTGCTGGGCGATGTCTACGGGCAGGCGGCGGTTGTCACGGATACCCACTGCATCCGTATCTCGGGGCGGCTGGGGCTCACAAAGCGCCATGCGCCGGAGCAGGTCGAGGAGGATCTCAGGAAGGTGCTCCCGCCGGAGCGCTCCTCGCGGTACTGCCATCAGACGGTGCTCTTCGGGCGCGATACCTGCCGTGCGCGGAATCCGCTCTGCGCGGGCTGCCCGCTCAGGGAGTTCTGCGTCGATCCGTCGTTTACGAAGACTGCGAAGAAGTAAGCGGCTTCGGAGATTTGCAGTGTTTATTCCCGTCCTGTCTCCTGCTCTGAAAAAATTTTCAAAAACCCCTTGACAAATCGCGGGAAAAGTGCTATAATCCAAAATACAGGCGATGAGGAAGTCAAGTGTGAACCTGTCCCCGCTTTCAGAGAGCCGTCGGTCGGTGTGAGACGGCAGCGTACAGCTTTGCATATCCCTTCTGAGCCGGAGCGCTGAAACCGCAGACCCCAGTAAGTGCTCCCGTGATGCTGCGTGAATGTAAAGAGCTTGTTGGAGCTCGCTGAGTGGTGCAGGCAATAGCCGCACAATTTGAGTGGTACCGCGGGTACATCAATCTGATTGATGACTCGTCTCAAAGTTTACGCTTTGGGACGAGTTTTTTATTTTTGTAAAGGAGAAGAATTGCCATGGAACAGAATGCAGCACTGACGAACGCCGAAAACCGCATCCGTGAGGTTGCAGAACGAATTTCCCGCCTGCGCGAGGATTCGGGTCTCACCGCCGAGCAGATGGCAGAGCAGACGGGCTTTGCACTGGAAGAATATGCAGAATTTGAATCCGGCAAAAAGGATTTCACCTTCAATTTCCTCTATAAGTGCGCCGCAGTCCTGCATGTCGATATCAACGACCTGCTGGAGGGCAGCAGCCCCGAGCTGAGCGGCTATACCGTCACCAGAAAGGGCGAGGGCGTGCAGATCGTTCGCAGAGAGGGCTTTGTCTATAACCAGCTCGCCGCAAAATTCAAGAACAAGACGATGGAGCCGTTCCATGTCGTGATCCCGTATTCCGAGGAGGCGCTCTCGAAGCCGCTGCATCTGGGCAGCCACGCCGGTCAGGAAATGGATATCGTCGTCAAGGGCACCGTCCGCATGGTGATCGGTACGCACACCGAGATCCTGCATGAGGGCGACAGCATCTACTATGACAGTTCCCCGCCCCACGGCATGATCGCCATCGACGGCAAGGACTGCACCTTCCTCGCCATGATCATGGCTGCGGACGAGACCATCCAGAAGCCCGGCCTCATGCAGGCGGAG
>JAEEXH010000122.1 GCA_016291435.1 Oscillospiraceae bacterium | reverse complement strand
GTAATATTGATGGTGCCGTTATCAAGCCGCAGACCGCGGTCTCCGTTCGCCTTCAGTCTGCCGCCGGAGATATCGAGTGCGGTCTCACCCTGCACCGCATCATTGCCGGCTTTGATTTCTGTGTCGCCGCCCGAGATCGTCACAGTGCCCTTTGTGGATTTCACACCGTCGCCGCCCGCATTGACATCCAGCTTGCCGTCTTTGATTGTGACGGATGTTTTTCCGCGGATGCCGTCGCCGATGCCGGTCGTGGTGCCGTCGCCGTCATTTGTGCGAACCTTGACATTGCCGCCGGTCAGCTTGATGTCATTGTTGCACTGAATGCCGTCCTGATACACGGAATTGACGGTCAGCTTACCGGCTGTGTCGCCGACGCTGCCTTTGATCGTCATATCGTCTTTCGCGTAGATGACCGCAGTTGTCTCGGTGTATTTTCCGCCGTCACGGAGGACATTTTCTGTGCCGTCCATAAGATTGATGGAGGTGTTCTCCGCATTGATGATATAGATCGGCGCTTCGGAAACGCCTGTGATATCCACGCCGTTGAGGAAGAGCTTGACAGTTGCAGGGTCAGCGACCTCATCCGGGATATTGACGATGATCTGACCGTCTGCCAGCGTGCCGGAAAAAAGATAAGCGCCTGATGCAGTGATTGTGATTTTGGTGCCGTCTGCGCTGATGCCCGCTGCATTGTCCAGCGTTTCAATGCTGACGCTGTCGCCGTTCAGCGTGACATTCGCAAGAATCAGGTCAGCGGTTTCATCCTCCGCTGCAAAAACAGGCATTGCAGTCGATGCCATCGCTGCCGTCAGCAGCAGTGCGGTCAGTTTATGAAGTGCTTTCATAAGAAATCTCCCCTTTTCATTTATTCGCAGCACATTTGGCTGCTATTTACAGTGTAGCACAAAGTGAAAGCCTTGTCAATCGGCTGATGAGGCAAAACAGAAATCTGACAGAAAAAGTAAGTGATTATTAAAGTGATTTTCAGAATCAGGTTCCGAGATTGTCCTGCGGCACACCCTTCATCGTGAGGGCGATGCGCTTGCGCTTCGGATCCGCGGAGATCACGCGCACACGGACAATCTGTCCGACCTTCACCGCATCGAGCGGATGCTTGATGAACTTGGCAGAGAGCTGAGAGACATGCACGAGGCCGTCTTCATGTACGCCGATATCGACGAATGCACCGAAGTCAATGATATTGCGCACGGTGCCGATCAGTTCCATACCCGGTGTCAGATCTTCCATTGTCATGACATCACCGCTGCGCATGAGCGGCTTCGGCAGCTCGTCACGCGGATCGCGCCCGGGCTTTTGCAGCTCCTTTACGATGTCGCGGAGTGTCGGCTCGCCGATACCGAGCTCCTTGCTCAGCGCGGGAATGCCCTTTGCCGTGACCTTCTGCACCAGCTCACTGAGGTCTCCGCCGATATCCTTCAAAGTGTAGCCGCATGCCCGGAGCAATGCCTCTGCCGCCGCATAGCTTTCCGGATGTACGCCGGTATTGTCGAGCGGATTCTTTGCGTCCCGCACACGCAGGAAGCCTGCACAGAGCTCATATGCTTTCGCTCCGAGCTTCGGAACTTTCAGGAGGCCTTTTCTGCTGGTGAAAGCGCCGTTTTCTTCACGGTATGCAACAATATTGTGTGCGATGCCGCTGTGAATGCCGGAAACATAGGAGAGCAGCGAGCCCGATGCTGTATTCAGATCGACGCCGACCGCGTTCACGCAGTCCTCGACGACGCCGGTCAGGGAATCGTTCAGTCTTGCAGGCGGCATGTCGTGCTGATATTCGCCGACACCCATCGCCTTCGGTTCGATTTTCACGAGCTCTGCAAGCGGATCCTGCAATCTGCGTGCTATGGAGACAGCACTGCGAAGCGCGACGTCGTAATCGGGGAACTCCTCTGCGGCGAGTTTCGATGCGGAATAAACGGATGCGCCTGCTTCACTGACGACCATATATGCTGCTTTGATATCCGGGAATTCATGCAGAATCTCGGCCACAATCTGCTCAGATTCACGCGACGCAGTACCGTTTCCGATCGCGATTGCGGTGACATGATGCTTTCGGAGCATTTCACGGAGCTTCTGCTTGCCGCCTGCAACAGCGCCCGGAGAATTCGCGGTGATATGCACAACGCCGGTATCGAGCACCTTGCCCGTCGGGTCAACGACTGCGATCTTGCAGCCTGTGCGGAAACCGGGGTCCAGTCCGAGCGTCACAGCGCCGCGCATGGGGGGCTGAAGCAGAAGCTGCCGCAGGTTGGAGGCAAACACCTTGATTGCCTGCTCCGATGCACGGTCAGTCAGGGCTGCACGCACCTCACGCTGCACGGCAGGCAGCAGGGATTTCTTATAGGCTTCCAGTGCGGCTGCTTCGGTGAACTGTCCCGCTGCACTCTGATTCTTCACATAGAGCTTTGTGACAATCTGTTCACCGAGCCCGTCCGGCATTACAACCGAGACCTTGAGAAAGCCTTCCTTCTCGCCGCGGTTGATTGCCAGAATACGGTGCTCGGCTGCTTTTTCGGCAAGCTCGCGGTGATCGTAATAATTGCGGTATACGCTGTCTTCGTCGGGATCTGTCGCCTTGACAGTCAGGAAGCCGCGAAGGGAGAGCACATTTCTCAGACGCTTGCGCAGCTCTGCGTCATCGGAGACAATTTCGCTGATGATGTCCGCGGCGCCTGTGAGCACCGATTCTGTATCGGGCAGCTCTTTTTCCTCGCTGATGTAGGATTCTGCTTCCTTCGCAGGATCGCAGTCAAACCGCTGCTCCATGATCAGTTCGGCGAGCTGGAGCAGACCGCGTTCTCTCGCAACAGAAGCCTTTGTTTTGCGCTTCTGTTTATAGGGGCGGTAAAGATCCTCGACTTCGACGAGCGTTTTGGCATCAGAGATTGCAGCGGAAAGCTCCGGTGTCAGTTTCTCCTGTGCAGCGATCGCAGCGATGATCTCTTCCTTCCGCGCTTCGAGCTTTCGCAGATAATCGAGGCGTTCACTCAGCGTGTGCAGCGTCTGATCGTCAAGGGAGCCTGTCTGCTCCTTTCTGTAACGTGCGATGAACGGCACGGTTTTGCCGTCATCCAGCAGCGCGACAGCGTGATCGACCTGCTCCTGTCTGAGCGAGAGCTCCTCTGCAAGCTGTTTTAAGATATCCATACGGTACCTCCGTTCATGTATGATCATTCGTATTATACCATATTTCGGAGCAAAATGCAAATAGGTAAATACCTATGACATGCACATATCGGGTGCAGGCGCATAGAATATAGCAAATTCATGAAAGAGGTGTTCTGTACAATGCCGATTGTATTCTTAAGCCCATCCACACAGGAATTCAATCCATATATCACCCCGGATAAAAACGAGGAGATGGTCATGAACCTGCTGGCGGAACGGATGGAACCCTATCTGCGTTCAAGCGGGATCTCATATGTGCGAAATGATCCCGTGCGGAATGTGGCAGGGGCGATCGCGGATTCCAATGCGGGAAGATTCGATGTGCATTTGGCGCTGCATTCCAATGCGGCACCTGCGCAGTTTGCCGGAATGCTCCGCGGCATCGACATCTATTTTGCGCCGCAGAGCTATGACAGTGAGCTTCTTGCAACCATTACGGCGAATAATTTGCAGCGGATCTATCCGCTCAGCGACAATGTGCTTGCCCGGCCGACCACAAATCTTGGGGAGGTGCTTCGCACCCGTGCTGTCGCGATTCTTTGCGAACTCGGTTATCACGACAATGAGGAGGATGCGCACTGGTTACAACAGAATCTTGAGCTGATCGCGCAGAATCTGGTGCTCTCTCTGACCGATTACTTCGGTCTGCCGTTTATTACAGCAACCGCACCGAAGCCCGGGCGTGTCTGCACGGACGGCAGCAGATTGAATCTGCGGGATTATCCGTCGCTTTCCGGCAAGATTCTGACGCAGATTCCCGACGGCACTGAGCTTGTGCTGAACGGTGAAACTGACGGCTGGTACGTCACAAGCTATGACGGGAAAACAGGCTATGCAAGCGGTGAATTCATCTGCGATCCCTAATAATGTGAAAGTCTCCCGGAATCTGGGAGACTTTCTTTATCTGCATATTTCTTCGATGATCCGCCGGAACACAGGCGCGGCGGTCTGATTGCCGGATCCGCCGTTTTCCGCGAATACGGTCACTGCAAACTGCGGATCTTCTGCCGGGAAAAAGCCTGTCATCCAGGCGTGGCAATATTCCGTTCCGTCCTCCGCAAAGCGTCCTGTCTGAGCTGTGGATGTCTTTCCGCCGGCAGAGATACCGTGCGGTTTTCCGTTTGCGTGGTATTTATCCTCCAGCACTGCCTGCATCATATTCCGTATGGCAAGCGCTGTCTCTTCGGATATTGCTCTGTGCTGCGGAGACTGCGCGTGCCGCAGCATGTCTCTTCCGTCAGGAGTCTCTCCGATCACAAGACGCGGCACAGAGTAAATCCCGCCGTTTGCGATACAGGCTGTCATGGCACAGATTTGCAGGGGTGTTGCCATCAGCTGCCCCTGCCCGAAGCAGAGATTCGCTTTTTCAGCTGCAACAGCCAGTTCCTGCTCACTCGGTAAATAGCCTGCCGCGGAGGAGATGCCGTCAGCAAGTGCGATCTCTGAGCCGAAACCAAGCAGCGCTGCGCTGCTGTGCAGCTGCTCGGCAGAGATCAGACTGCTCAGTGAGATGAAATACGGATTGCAGGATTCGATCATTGCATGCTCCATGTCCAGCAGACCGTGCCCGGAAAGTTTATGACAGCGAAATCGCTGACCGTAAATCTCCGTCTGGCCGGTGCATTCAAAGCAGTAGCCGGGTGTGATGCCGCTTTCCAGTGCGGCTGCGGCAGTCACAAGCTTGAATACGGAGCCGACATTGTATGCACACAGTGCACGGTTCAGAAAAGGGGCTGCCGGGTCGTGCAGGGAATCACCGAGTGCTCCCGGATCGTAGACAGGGAGGCTCGAACTCGCAAGAATATCGCCTGTTTTACAGTCCATGACGACAGCCGCGGCGCCCTCTGACTGTACGGCGGCAAGCGCTGTATCCGTGATCTGCTGGATGCGCTTGTCCAGTGTTGTAACCAGTCCCCCGCCCGCCTGCCGGTTGATCGCGACACTGTTTTCTCCGCCGGCAAGCACCTCTCCGCGTGCGCTGACCGTAAACTTCAGATCCGCAGATACATCGCAGAGCGAGAGCCAGTCGGCGTAAGCAGCTTCCAGCCCGGAGACACCTGCGCCGTTTTGCCGGTATCCGATCAGATGCTGCGCAGGGAGAACGCCGGACTTGTTCCGTTTTCCGCGAAGCACCCGCACAAACTCTGAGGAATCGGCATCCTCTGTCAGCTCACAGACAAACGGTGCGCCCGACATGATCTGCTGCGAAACAGCATCATGATCGCTGAGCAGCGTAAAATACGGTGCCAGCGCTGCTGCTGACGGAGAAGCTGCCGCATAGAACACATCCTCAGTATTTGTAAGCGGCTGCATGCTGCGGTCATAGACCGTGCCGGTGCAGAGCGGAATCTGCATATGAAAGCTCCCCTGCCGCACGCCGACTGCTGACAGGTCATTCTTCTGCGATGCCTGAATCAGACGCAGCGCAAGCCCTGCCATACCGAGGAACAGCAACGCTGCAAGCAGATACAGACGGATCGGGTTCTGCCTCATGTTCACACACCCTTCCTGTTGTTTTGGAATAGTATGTGAATAATACGGCGGGATATACAAACCGCGCACCGGGTGTGTTCCCGATGCGCGTCAGTCTGTCGCTAAAGTCCAGAGATCGCGAATCGCAGGGCGATTCGCCTAGGGGGAGCCTCTATCGCAGGCACCCCCTCTCGGCAAA
>JAEEXH010000039.1 GCA_016291435.1 Oscillospiraceae bacterium | reverse complement strand
ATACCCGTGAAAACCCGCCGCATACTGAGTCAGGCAGTATGCGGCGGGTTGTTTCTGCGCAATTTGCCGGACTCGGACGCGAATACAAGCTGCAAGCCGTGCGGAATATATAAAATAATCTTGCTGGTTGTGAAAATCTTGCGCCTGTTCATGATTTGTTCATATAATATTCACCGAATCCGCAACAATCTTCTTTCGCTGTTTGTTATAATAAATAGAATAGGATAGTTATAGCATATAGAATGGGACAGGTCTATTCTTGCAAAAACGGCGGAAGGAGGCGGCGGCATGCAGAGCGGTCATACGGATGTTGTTTCCGATTTTATCTACGACGCGGAAAACCGGCATTATAATCATGACTACAAGACATGGCGGAAGAACACCGCCTCGCGCTGCGCCTACCGCTACATTGACAATGCCCGCGAGAAGGTGTTTGTCTCCGGAAAGCCGGCGCCCCGCCTGAGTGCCGCACAGACAGAGCGGCAGGCGCTCAGCTACGCGGCAGAGGTCATCGGTGCTGCGCTGCTGGTGCTGCTTGTCTGCGACCTCGGCGGAAGCTCGCTGCTGATCTGGATTCTGCGGCGGTTCGGCGTCGATATCCAGCTCGACTTTCTCACGCTCACGATGCGCGGCAATCAGTGGATGATCACAGCGGTGCGGGCGCTCTCGGAGCTCCTGAAATACGGCATTCCGCTCATCATCCTGATCCGATGGTTCAAGCTGCCGGGAAAGGTCATCGCACCGACGGGCTTCGGCGGGCTGCCGGCTCTGATCGCGGCTGCGGGCTGCGGCGCGGTCTGCTGCGGCTTGTGTGCTGTCCCGGCGAATCATGCAGCGGTTGAGCTGGTTCAGATGATTTATACATATAAAGAGCCGGAAGCTGTGCTTGCCTACGGTCTCTTTGACATTCTCGTGATCTCAGTGCTCTCGGAGCTGCTGCTGCGCGGCACGGTTTTGCCGGTGCTGCGGCAGTTCGGCGACATCTTCGGCATCGCCGTGACAGCCGCAATCGCATTTCTCTTTCCCGCCGGCGTGCCGGACAGAATCGGCGAACTGCTGATCGGGCTGGCGTCAGGCTATCTGCTGCTGCGGAGCGGCTCATTCTGGAACTGCGTCCTGCTGCGCGTGACCTACGCCGTGCTGATGTATGTGCGGCTCTGGGCAGTGTATGCAAACGACTGCCTGAGCCTGCTGCAATATGTCCTGCTGCTGCTCTCTGCCGGTGCGGCTGCCCTGCTGCTGTACGGCATTCTGCGCCGCGGACGGCTCCGCCTGAAAAACTGCCGCACGGCACTCTCGCTGCGGGAGAAATTATCTGCGTGCACACAGACCGTGACCTCGCTGCCGTGGTCGGCGGCGTCGGCGCTGCTGACGCTGCTGCAAATCTTCTACTGAGGGATAATATGGACGACTTTGCATATATGGAGCAGGCGATCGCGCTTGCAAAGGAGGCTGCCGCAGAGGGCGAGATCCCCGTCGGGGCGCTGGTCGCGGACAGAGAGACCGGCGAAATTCTCGGGCGCGGCAGGAACCGCCGGGAGCTGGATCATTCCCCGACGGCACACGCCGAGATTCTTGCAATCGAAGAAGCTGCAAAGAAGCGCGGGACATGGCGGCTCTCCGGCTGCACGCTCTATGTGACGCTGGAGCCCTGCCCGATGTGCGCCGGCGCGATCATCAATGCGCGGATCGACAGGCTGGTCTTCGGCGCCTATGACGAGAAGGCAGGCGCCGTCCGCTCGGTGCAGGAGATGTTCTCGCTGCCCTATAACCACCGCCCCCGCGTGACGGAGGGGCTGCTCGAATACCCCTGTGCCGAGCTCCTCAGCTCGTTTTTTCAATCGCTGCGAGACGCCGAAACCTGATATATCAGCCCAAATATCCATCGTCTAAACTATATTTTTGTGCAAATTGCATTCGGAAAGATGCGAAAACCGGAGTTTCGTCAGAGGAAATGTAAAATTTGATTCAGCCGCTTGCAATTCCTGCGCGGCTGTGCTATAATAAGATTGTATCATTGTAGGGTAGTATGGATTCATGCCGGAGAGGGGACATGAACACGCACTGCGGAAAGGATTGATAGATATGCCGACTATTCTTGTGACCGGCGGCTGCGGTCTGCTCGGGGATCACGTCTGCTCCGGGCTGCTCAAAAAGGGCAACACCGTCGTCGCTGTGGACGCAAAGCCCAGCGACTATAATGAAGGCAAGGAAAACTACTTCTTCCGTGAGGCGGCTCCGCATGAGCAGGGCAAATACGGCGACGTCTTCGATGAGTTCCAGTTCGATTATGTCGTGCACCTCGCCTGCACCGCTGACAACGATTTCGGCGATGTCATCGAGAAGGCGCAGATGGACGAGAGCGCTGCATGCGATAAGTTTATTTATAAGTTTGCAATCGGCAAGAATGTCCAGAAGTTTATCCTCGTCAGCACGACGCAGGTCTATAAGCAGCCTGAAACCCGCGAGCCTGTGCGCGAGGATGACATGATCAAGCCGGTCTCCAACTACGGCAAGCTGAAGCTCGCTTCCGAGAATGCGTTTGCAAATGACATCCGCAAGGTCAAGACTATGATCGGCTGCGTTGCGCGCATTCCGGCAGTCTATTCGCTGGAGTTTACGCCGAATCTGATGTCCCGCATCACCGATCCGAAGGATAAGACGCTCTTTATTTTCCGTACCGGTGAATACGGCTTCCACCTCTGCTGCGTCCACAATCTCTCCGATTTCATCATCGGCTTTTTGCGGCAGGCAGAGGGCCCGACTTACAGCGGCGCTTACAATGTCGCGGACAGCTCGCTCGTCATGGCGTCTGAGATCATCGCCTTCATGAAGGAGCATCACCGTCTGGGGCCTGTGCTTCAGAAATCCAGCCTCGGCACCTCCCTCCGGCAAAAGCTCTTCGGCGATCCCGAGGAAAAGACGAATTACCGCTATCTCGATCTCGGTGCCATCGACAAGAACTTTATGTATGACACCACGAAGGCCTCGCGCCTTTGCCCGTTCCGCTGGAACATCAAAAACACAAAGTAACATACCGAAGACAAGCGACGGTTGAGGTTCAGCCGCCGCTTGCTTTCGTGTTATCACGCAGACAGCTTCTGCCAAAACCGAACAGAAAGGAACCGATTTTACATGATCAAACCGATTCTTGACGCTGATTTTCAGCCCGCAGTTTATTTCAACCGCGATTTTCTCGCGAAAGCGACCCATCCCTTTTCGATCGCCGTGGAGCGCGAGGACGGCCTCTGCTACCGCCGCGACACCAGGCTCGGCGATGACCCTGCGGAGAATTTCCGCTATGCCGAGCGCCTGATCAAGACGATCCTCTGGTGCGCGGGCGGCTGGAAGGTTATGCTCGCGGGCGATCACGCGGTCTATGAGGCGATCCGCGATGCCTACACAAAAGAGGGGCTGCGCGCATTTGACGTCGATTTCTGGGAGACGACCTATGAGCGGAAGTTCGTCGTCGAGGAGCGCGATTTCGCCGATATGCCGGAGAACAAATCCCGCCCGCTGCCGATCGGCAGAAACTTAGGCGGCTGCCGCGTCGGCTTCGATGCGGGCGGAAGCGATATGAAGGTCGCGGCTGTTGTGAACGGCGAAGTGACCTGGGCAGAGGAGATTGTCTGGCTGCCGAAGCTCGCGGAGGATATCTCCTATCACCACGAGCACATCAAGGCGGCGATCCTGAAGGCGGCAGAGCACATGCCCTCCTTTGACGCGGTCGGCGTTTCGACGGCAGGCGTGCTGGTCGCAAACCGTGCGATGGTCTCGCACCTTTTCCTCAAGGTGCCGAAGGATACGCAGGGCGATGCCTGCAAGAATGTCTATGTCGATGTACTCGAGGAGCTCGGCGTGCCGTATGCCGTTGCGAATGACGGCGACGTTGCGGCACTCGCGGCTTCGATGGCAATGGATGTGAACGGCGTGCTCGGCATCGCGATGGGCACCTCCGAGGCAGGCGGCTATATCGACGGCGAGGGGCATGTCACCGGCTGGCACAATGAGCTCGCGTTCGTGCCGGTGGACTACAATCCCGATTCCCCTGTTGATGAATGGTCGGGCGACTACGGCTGCGGCGTCAAGTATTTCTCGCAGGATGCGGTCATCCGTCTGGCGCCGAAGGCAGGCATTGCGCTCGACGAATCGCTGACGCTTGCCGAGAAGCTCAAGGCCGTGCAGAAGGTGCTCGAAGAGGGTCACGAGGGCGCAAAGGACATTTTCCGCACGATCGGCACATATTTTGGTTATGCGATTGCAAACTACGCGGATTTCTACGACATCTCCTACATCCAGATCAGCGGCAGAGTGACCTCCGGTCTCGGCGGCGATCTGATCATCGAGAAGGCAAAGGAAGTGCTTTCGGCAGAATTCCCGGAGCTTGCTGCAAAGATCAGCTTCATTCTCCCGGATGAAATGGACAGAAGAGTCGGGCAGGCGGTCGCGGCGGCATCGCTCCCGGCGGCAAACTGAGAGAAAGAAAGGAACAAACATATGATTCTGAAAAATCTCCTCTTTGAAGGCAGACTGACCGATATTACGGTCGAAAACGGCAAGATCGCCGCGATCGCGCCGGCATCCGATCACAATGTCGGTGAAGACTGCACCGGGCTCTCCGTGATCCCGGGTCTCGTCGATATGCACGCACACGGCTGCGTCGGCAAGGATACGATGGACGGCGAATTCGCGGAGATGTGCACCTTCCTCGCGAAGAATGGCACGACCTCCTGGCTCCCGACCACGATGACGCAGAGCTATGAGGCGATCAAAAAGGTCACCGAGGGCAACACGAAGGTTCCCGGCACGCAGATCCTCGGCTTCCATATGGAAGGTCCGTACATCAACGCGAAGAAGAAGGGTGCGCAGAACGGCAAGTTCATCCGCAATCCCGATCTCGCGGAATTCAGGTCGCTCCCGGGCATGCGCGTGGTCACCATCGCGCCGGAGCTCGAGGGCTCGATGGAATTCATCCGGGAATGCGGCGCGGTCGTCTGCATCGGTCACACGGATGCGGACTATGACACCTGCATCGAAGCAATCGAAGCGGGTGCAAACTGCCTCACCCACACCTTCAACGCAATGCCCGGCATCCATCACCGTGAGCCCGGTCCGATTCCGGCAGCACTCGAAAAGAATATCTATGTGCAGGCGATCACCGACGGTCTGCATCTGCATCCGGCGATTGTCATGATGCTTTACAAAATGTTCGGCGCAGACCGCATGGTCATCATCAGCGATTCGATGCGTGCAACGGGGCTCGGCGACGGCATCTATGAGTTCGGCGGGCAGGATATTGAGGTGAAGGACGGCGTTGCCCGCACGATGGACGGCGCAATCGCAGGCTCGACCTCAACGCTCTGGCGCTGCGTGAAGCAGGCGGCATCCTTCGGCGTGCCGTTTGACGATGCCGTGAAGATGGCGACCCGCACCCCGGCAGACATGATCGGTGCGCCGAACAAGGGACGCATCGAGGTCGGCGCGGACGCAGATCTCATTCTGCTTGACAAGGACAATGAAATCGCGCGCGTGATGATCGCGGGAAGTTTTTTTGAATCCGATGACGCGGCGCATCCGGCAGACACCGAGGCAGAGACTCTCCGCCGGATCTGCACACAGTTCAGCGCGGGAGAATATGTCTCGCACCGTGTCATCACGCAGGGCAATATCAACGCGACCTATGCCGTCGATCTGAAGGCGGCAGACGGCAGCGTGAAGCCGTATATCCTCCAGAAGATCAATACCTATGTCTTCCGGGATCCTGTCGGGATCATGGCAAACATCGGATATGTGACCGCGCATCTGCGGAAGAAGGCAGCCGGAAAGCCGGCGCTTGAATTCTATCCCGCAGCGGACGGGAAGAATTATTACATGGAGGACGCCTCGACCGTCTGGCGGCTCGAAAACTACATCGACGGCGTGGGCTATGATCTCTGCGATTCGCTCGACATTCTGCGGAAGGCAGGTGCGGCGTTTGGCGAATTCCAGAATCAGCTTGCCGATTTTGATGCCTCGCTGCTGACCGAGACGATTCCCGGCTTCCATGACACGAGAAAGCGCCTCCAAACGCTCTTTGCGGCAGAGGCAGCGGACGAATGCGGCAGAGCTGCCGAAGCAGAGGCAGAGCTCCAGTTCATCCACACGCATGCGGAGCTCGCCTGCGGACCGGTGGATGCGCTTGCAGAGGGCAGGCTTCCGCTCCGCGTCACACACAATGACACGAAGATCAACAATGTGCTCTTTGACCGTGAGACCGGCGATCCGCTCTGCGTCATCGACCTTGACACCGTGATGCCCGGGCTGGCGGCATATGACTTCGGCGACGCGGTACGCTTTGCGGCAAGCACGGCGGCGGAGGATGAGCCCGATACCGCAAGGATCGCGCTCGATCTGCAAAAGTTCCGTGCCTTCTCGGAGGGCTTCATCGGAAAGACCGGCGGTTCCCTCACAGAGGCAGAGATCGGCTCGATGGTGCAGGGTGCCATTGCGATTACAATCGAGCTGGCATCGCGCTTCCTCGCTGATTACCTCACCGGAGACAAGTATTTCAAGGTGAACTATGAGGGGCACAATCTTGTGCGGACACGCGCACAGCTTGCACTTGCAAAGGATATGATCACAAAGCGGGTCGAGATGGAACAGATCGTCCGCGGGATCGCAGAAAACGCATAAACTTCGGGACGGGGAAGGCACGCGCTTTCCCCTGTTTCCCGTGAACGGAGGAACATATTATGCAGACAATTCTGGTGCTGTTCGGCGGCGTTTCGCCCGAGCATGACGTTTCGCTTGTTTCCGCGGAGGCAGTGCTCCGCAATCTCAACAAGGACAACCGCCGCATTCTGCCCGTCGGCATCACGCGCGAGGGCAAGTGGCTGCTCTACGGCGGCAGCGACTACACCGAGATCGCAAAGGACACATGGGAGCAGCATCCCATGAACAAGACCGCATTCCTGTCGCCCGAGCGCGGCATGGGGCTGCGCGTGCTGACAGAGGGCATCCCGGAGACGGTGCCGATTGACGTTGTCTTCCCTGTGCTCCACGGCGAAAACGGCGAAGACGGCTCCGTGCAGGGGCTCTTTCAGCTCGCAGGCATCCCGTTTGTCGGATGCGGCGTCTGCGCATCGGCGGCGTCGATGGATAAATCCGTCACCAAGCTGATCGCGGCAACGACCGGCGTGCGGCAGGCGCAGTGGCTCACGCTCCGCAGAAGCAGCTACAAGAAGGATGCAGACAAAATGTGCAGAACGATCCTCGATACGCTCGGTCTGCCGGTTTTCATCAAGCCGTGCAGCACAGGCTCCTCGGTCGGCGTCTCGAAGGTGAAGACCGCAGATCAGCTCACAGCGGCGCTCGAAAACGCATTCCGCTATGACAGGAAGATCCTTGCGGAGGAGTTCATCAGCGGCAAGGAGGTCGAGGTCGCGGTGCTCGGCAATGAGGATCCGGTCGCGGCTGTGGCAGGCGAAATCGACGCCGGTGCGGAGTTTTACGATTACGAGACAAAATACATCACCTCGACCTCGCAGGCATTTATCCCTGCACGCATCGACGACAAGACCATGACGGACATCCGCAAATGGGCAGTGAAGATCTTTACGGCGCTTGGCTGCGCAGGGCTTTCCCGCGTCGATTTCTTTGTGACGCATGAAGGCAGCGAGATCGTGTTCAATGAGATCAACACGCTTCCGGGCTTCACGCCGATCTCGATGTATCCGAAGATGTGGGATGCGGACGGTCTGGCGTTCAGTGCGCTGCTCGACAGGCTGATCGAGCTGGCACAGGAGGGCTGAGCGATGCCGCTGATGAATGAGACCGCAGTCGCAATGACCGCTGCAAACATCGCGGAGATCCTCGGCACGGCGCTCAGAGACTGCGCAGATGCGTCGTTTTCCGTGCAGGGCTTCAGCACCGATACACGCACGGTGCAGCCGGGCAACTGCTTCCTCGCGCTGAAGGGCGAGAGCTTCAACGGCAACGCCTACGCGAAGGCTGCCGCCGAAAAGGGCGCGGTGCTCTGCATTCTCTCGGAGGAACCGGCAGAGGCGCCGGGCGTCCCCTATCTCGTGACCGAAGACGGCGTTGCGGCTTACGGAAAGCTCGCAAATGCGTATCTTCGCGCACAGAAGGCGAAGGGGCTCCGTGTCGTTGCCGTCACCGGCAGCAGCGGCAAGACGACCGTCAAGGACATGACCGCGCATGTGCTCTCCGCAAAATACCGCACCTATGCCACCTCCGGCAACCACAACAATCATATCGGCGTGCCCTACACGCTGCTGCATATGCCCGCAGAAACGGAGATCGCCGTCATTGAGATGGGCATGAACCACTTTGGCGAGATCGACCGCCTGACGCGCATTGCTGAGCCCGATGCCGCGATCATCACGAATATCGGCACGGCGCATATCGGCAATCTCGGCTCGCAGGAAAATATTTTCCGCGCAAAGCTCGAGGTGCTGAACGGGATGGATCCCGCAAAGGCGAAGCTGATCGTGCCTGCCGATGACGCATTCCTCGCGCAGACAGACCGCATTGCACTCCATCCGGCCCAGATCTGTTACAGCTCCCGCACGGGCAGCAGCAAGGCTGCACTCACGGCGGACGGCATCACCGAAACTGCCGAATCTATGCGGTTTACGGTTTCTTTCTGCGGCGAGACCGCAGCCGTCACGCTCCCGATGACGGGCGTTCACAATGTCACCGACGCGCTGCTGGCGATCCACGCAGGTCTCCTCTGCGGCATGACGCTCAGCGACGCGGCAAGGGCGCTTGCCGATTTCACCCCCGGCGCGATGCGTTCGGAGCGCGTGCAGATCGGAAAAGTCATGATCATCCGCGATTATTACAACGCAAACCCAGAGGCGATGGAAGCGGCGCTGCGTTCGCTCGGCACAGTTGCCGGCAGCGCAAAGAAAATCGCTGTGCTCGGCAACATGAATGAGCTCGGCGACTATGCGGCAGACCGTCACCGCACGCTCGGAGACCAGTGCAGAACATACGCAGATACGGCATATTTCTGCGGCGTCAATTACCGTGATTTCGCAGAAGGATACGGCACATCCGACACCGCCTTCGAGACGCAGGAGGCGCTCATCACCGCGCTGCTGCGGGATCTGCGCGCACAGGCGGGCGTGCCGCTCTGCATTCTGATCAAGGGCTCCCGCGGGCTGCATATGGAGCGCGTCAATGACGCACTGACGGATCTTCTGGCGCACAAATAAGGAGGCGTTCACATGGCGAATCTGCATGTCAAGGGCGCGGCGGAGCGGGAATTCCCCGCAGACTGCTTCACCCTCCGGATCGAAGCCGCAGCGGTGCAGCCGACTGCTGCCGCAGCAGCAGAAGCGGGCAGGGCGGCGGTCGAAGCCTTCCTGCAAAAGCTCTCCGGCACGCTCGGCATTGCGCCGGAGCAGCTTCGGCTTGAGGGCGAGAATCTCTCGCAGCATTACGGGCAGGAGCCGGCGTATCGGTATGCAAAAAACATGTCTCTGCGTGTGAAAGCCGACCTGCAAATGCTCTCTGCGTTCTCGGCGCTCACGGAGCAGACGGAGAACATCACCTATTCGCTGGATTATTCCCGCACGGATATGGCAGCCTGCGAAGCGGAGGTCATGCGGGCAGCAATCGCAGACTCGCGGGCGAAGGCAGAGCTGATCGCCTCGGGACTCGGCACCGTGATTGCGGGTGCGGGCGATGTCCGCTATGAGGTGCCCGAGGAGGCACAGCCCGAAGCGGCGATGTGCCGTGCTGCGGGCTTCGGCGCCTGCAAGGACCTTGCCGCGCAGATGCAGTTTCCTGTTATCACGCTGCGCAAGGAAATTGTCGTGACATGGCGCACGGCAGAATAAAAATCTTCCCCCGGTACGGCTGTATCGGGGGATTGTGCTATAATAGGGATGTCGGAGCCGAGAACTATCGAATCTGACAAAAAGGCTTCACAAAAAGCTGAACTTATGTTATAATGTGATATATACAGCAAATCTGAATTCTGAGAGGTGATCCTATGTTCTGTAATTTCTGCGGAAAAGTGATCCCGGACACGGCAGCGGTCTGTCCGGAGTGCGGCGAGAGCCTTGTGCCCGCATCTGCGGCACCCGCGGCGATCCTGACGGCAGCGCCCGCGGCACAGCCTGTCCGGACGGTCAATGTTACGGGCAATGTGTTCCGCGCCGATACCGCCGACCGCTTTGTCTGGTATCTCCGCAAGCCGTTTGCGCACAGAATGATCGGCATCTGCGCCGGTGTGATTGCGCTGGCGGCAGGCGGCGGTGTGCTGCTCTCCATCCTGAACCGCCCGAACCTTACAAAGGCAATCTCTGTCAAGGCGAACGGCTTTGACTCCCGCGGCACAGTGGAGTATGAGGTGGATCAGACGCTGCTCACAGAGGAGCTTTTCGGCAAGAAGAAGGCGGAGGATGCGACGCTGCTCTCTGAGGACGAACAGGTCAAGCTGCGAAATGTCTACACGCTGCTCTCGAGGAGCATCACCTCGGAGGACGCGCTCTCCGGCCGCTCCAACGGCGATGAGATTACCTTCACGATCACTGGGCTTGCGGAGATCGAGAAGCAGACGAAGATGAAATTCAAGTCTGCGGATACGCTGACCTTTGAGGTCGCCGACCTGCCCGCTGCAAAGATCGTGCCGCTCTCTGACATGATCGAGGTCAGCTTTGCGGGCTTTGACGGCGCGGGCTGCGCGGTGGTCAAGCTGAAGGCGGACGGTGCGCCCTTTGCCTATGAAGGCTCCGGCACAAGCATCTGGCCGACGGAAAACCGCCGCAGGGGCATTGAGCTCCAGCCGGACGGCACCGAGGGCACGCTGAAAAACGGCGATACCTTCAAGGTAACGGCCGTGACGGATCCCGAGCTCGATGAGTTTCTGCTTGAGACCTACGGCTGCTTCCTCGACACGGAAACACCCGTCGAGGCGACCGTCAGCGGCTTGCAGTCGCCTGCGTCGGTTGACGTTTTCTCGCTTTTTGACATCAGCTTCACCGGACTGGATGGCGAGGGCGAGATGCAGCTCGCCTGGCATGACACGGAAATGACGGTCGGGGCGCTGAAGCTGCGCGTGAATGACCCCGGGGACACCGCATTCTCGGTTGTGACCGACACTGCTGCGCCGCGCAATGCGTTCGGCATTGCTGAGGAGCGCGGGAGCGATGAGGAGACGGAGGTCGGCGCCTACTATCTCCAGTTTGACAAGACCCGCGATCTCCGCGGCGGCGATACGGTGAATGTCACGCTCTATGACCGCTGGGCAGATGCACCGGCAGAAACCGATACCAATGCGATGCGCGGTATGCTGCTGGAGAAGACCGCTGCGGCATACACGGTTGATCCGGCATCGCTGAGCCGCTATGTCACCTCGGACGATCAGCTCAGCTATGAGCGTCTCACGGCGCTCGCGGAGTCGCTGAAGGGCGATGCTTCCGCCTATCTGACGGAAAACTGGTCGCGCATTGTGCATGACAGCTATGATTTCACCTGCTATGATCAGCAGATCGCAAGCGGCCCCACGCCGGTCACTGTCTATTTTGCGAAGACCGACCAGAGCGGCAATACCTACACGGTCTGGATCGCTTACAGCTGCCTTTGCATCGACAGCGAGATGGATCTTGCGGAGGAGCGCATTGTGCTCGCAACGGTCAATCAGCCGATTATCAGCGGCGGTGCCGCACCGGTGCTCTCGACTGTGCGCGGTGTCGGATTCGACGGCTACCGTTCGATCAGCGATGTGGAGTCGGCATACTGGTTCACCAACACAGAGGGCATCAAGCTCTTCCGGGTTGAAGGATAAGGAGGCGGACATATGGCAAACTGTGAATACTGCGGCAGAGAACTGAAGCCGGGCGAGGTCTGCGGATGCACCGTCCGGCAGGAGAGCGCATCGGGCTATTACCGCCTGTCTGTCAAGCGCTCGACCGTGGACCGTCTCAAGCATCTGCCGAAGACGGCGGCGCATGCGACGAAGGAATTTTTCGGCGCACTCTCGGATGTTGCCTCGATGGGCAGCGAGGAGGTTGTGCTGCACACGGCAGACGGCAGGTATGAATCCGGCATGCAGATCATTGATCAGTGTGCTGTGCCGACGGATAAGGAGATCCCTGTCCGGCAGTATGATATTGCAAAGCTCTCGACGCCGCTGCTGAAAAAGGCCTACGGGCGGATGCAGGTGACGAACAAGCGTGTGATCTTCCGGGCGGCAGGCAAGTCGCTCGTCGGTCCGATCCTCACGGAGAAGGAGTTTGCGATCGAGGAGATCGGCGGCATCGACATCAAGGCGGATTACCGCTTCTCTGTGTTTGAATTCGTGATCGGGCTGCTGCTCTCCGGCATCATCACGGCGGGATTCAGCATGCTCTGCGGCTGGATGGCAGGCGCCTTTGAGAGCCTTGTGCCGGTCGTGATCGTCTCGGTCGTGATGCTCGTGCTGACCTATACGATGCTGACGGCGACTGTACGCCGCTGGAAGTTCAAGGCGGCATTTCTCTGGTGCTGCGCAGGCGGCATGATTACCTCTGCGCTCGCGATGCACGGGCATGATTTCCTGTCAACGAGCTTCTTTATCATCGGCGGCGCAAGTGCGCTCGTGGCGCTGGTGATGCAGGCGCTGGGCGGCATTGTCGATGATCTGCACATTGCCGTGCGCGTAAAGGGCGGGCATGACGCGATGGAGATTGCGCGGAAGCTCCGCAAGGATGAGCGTTCCGGCTTCCAGATCGTGCGGCCGTGGCGCGATACGGAGCTTGCGATCCGCGAGCTCGGCGCGCTGATCGACGACATCAAGCATTTCGGCGATGCCGGCATCGCAAAGTGGAAAATATGATACTGGATCAGCCCGCCGAAAGTGACGGGCTGAACTGATAGGAGGTATTCTGATGAGTACGGAGACGCGGAGCATCCGTGCGCTACTGGAGCAGCGCCTGCGGGAATATACGGCGCGCTGGAAAACGGAGAAGGGCAGTCTGCCGCGTGCTGTCCGGAAGCGGAATATGGAGCGCCCGGCAGTGCACGCAGATTACGGCAATTTCGGCGAGTGGGAGCCGGCACTGCCCTCGCGGGAGATCCCGGCGGAAGCGATTTCGGCGCTTTACGGCTGCGCTCTGCCGCAGGAACTGACGGAATATCTCAGCGCATGGCGCTTTGCCGCGCTTGCCCTGCGATACCGCGGGCTGCTTTGTGAGCTGCGCCCGGTCTATGAAAATGCACAGGGCGAGGTGCAGCCGCCGCAGGCGCTCCCGATCGGCGGTGTGCTGTATTTTGTGCTCGGCACGGCAGCCGACAGCGACGGCATCCGGACGCATGCTGTCTGCATCAGGCAGACGGGCGGGCTCTTCCTGCTGGAGGACGGCACGGAGGAGCCGGTGCCCCTTGCGGAGAGCCTTGCCGCTTTCCTGGCTGAAAGCGAGGTGTGACCGTGCCTGAGATTCTGGCATATCTCGGGATCGACCCCGAGGTGATCCGCACGCCGTTTCAGACAAACAGCTTCCCCGCTGTCACCGGCACGATGAACCACGATCCGCTGAGCGTTGTGGACATGCCCTTTGTGGGAAAGGCGCATTCCAATGCGAATTCGCAGGGCTGGCTGCGGAGCATCGACCGCTTCAACCGCGGGCTTTATGCGCAGAAGCCGGAGGCATTCTCGCCGGATAATATTGAACGCATGAAGGCAAAGAATTCGCTCATCATCGACAATCAGCTTTCCGATGCTTTCCCGCAGTATAAGGGCTTTGAGGGCGAAAAGCTCATTCATCACCATATCGGCGGCGACGGGCAGGCGGTCGGCGAGCCGGAATCGCTGCATGTCGATTACGGCGGCATCCATGATGCAGAGGAGGCAAGCGGCGTTCGGGAGAATGCAGAGCTTTTCACGAAGTTCTATGAAGACAAGCTCGCCGAGGATCCGCTGATCACGCGCGAGGCGGTCACAGAGGCGTATCAGCAGGAGCAGCCCTTCCGGCACGGTGTCTCTTATCTGATGAATGAATCGGATTATAATCGGTATTATCTGAACAATGAGAACGAGACGCTTGGCAGAGACAGCAATCTGTTCGTTGTGTCCTCGGATGAGATGGACAAGATCCTCGAAAAATCAGACGGCGACATGTCAAATGTGGAAAAAGAGCTCGGTCTGAAGCCCGGTTATTTCCCGAAGGACGAAAAGGCTTACCGCATTGATATTTCAAATTCCGCCGCTTATGAAATGACGCGCCCGACTGCGGAAACACCCGGAGCGAATGAATACTTTACCGGCACCGGCATGACCTCCGGCGGGCATCCCGAGACGGTTATACGCGATGTCCCGACACCACTCTTTGATGAGAAGGACGAAAAGGGTGAGCCGCTCTCGACCAAGGCAAGCTGCATCTATGACCCCGAAGCGGAAAAGGCGGAGAACAAGGCAAAAGCGCCGAAAACCGCTGCGGAGGATGATGCAGCTACCCTCTCGCAGAATCAGCCGAAGGCAGAAGCGAAAAAATCTGCTGCGGAAGAAGATGCAGCTACCCTCTCGCAGAATCAGAATCCGCCGCAGGAAAGCCGTCGCAGCGGCACGACCGATTCCTCCGGCAAGCCCGATCCCGGGAAGGACAGCGGCAGCGGAAAGAGCGGTCCCTCGGACGATCACGGGATGGGCTGAGAAAGGAGCACAATATGTTTGGTTCAGGCAGACGCGATACAACCCCGCTCGCACCGACCCCGATGCAGCGGCCGAGCTCCGGGCATCCGGGGCTGACCCCCTCCGGGATGCAGCCCGGTGCACAGGTTCCCGTTCCGCAGCAGGAGGAGAGCATCCCGGACGGCAGCACGGTGCTTTTCGGCAATCAGCTTCACCGCGATGCGATCCCGCCGCTTTACGATCAGCCGCCGATGCTCTGCTTCACAGGCAGGGACGGCGCCGGCAGACCCGCGCAGATTCCGTTCTCGCCGGCGATGCTCGGGCGGCATATCATGCTGATCGGCGGCATCGGCACCGGCAAGACGAACGCGATCAATCAGTATCTCGCAAGGCTCCGCGGCACAATGCCGGAGGATGCCGTCGCGATCATTTTCGATACAAAGGGCGATTTTTACAGCACCTTCTCGCAGCCCGGCGATATTGTCATCAGCAATGACGAGACCTCCTCGGATCATCTCGGACGCGCAAATTACTGGAACATTTTTCGCGAGATCCAGGAGGGTCCGCAGCTCATGGAGAGCATCACGGAAATCGCACATGCACTCTTCAAGGAGGCCTGCGAGCGCACAAATCAGCCCTTCTTCCCGAATGCTGCCCGCGATATCTTCACGGCGACGCTCTGGCATTTCATGCACGCAAGACCGCCGCGTGAGCGCACAAACCGCTGGCTGAGCGATTTCCTTTTCGGCGCAACCACCGCGGAGCTCCGCGAGATGCTGGCGCAGTATCCGCAGTTCCGTGCGATGATCAGCTACATCCAGAACGATGAATCTGCGCAGACACAGGGCGTGCTTGCGGAGCTTCAGCAGGTGATCCGTCAGATCTTCGTCGGCAATTTCAATATGCACGGCACGCTCGGTCTCAAGCAGATCACAAAGCAGAAGGGCGGCAGATTTGTCTTCATCGAATATGACCTGAGCCTCGGCAGCATGCTCTCGCCGATTTACAGCCTGATGTTCGATATTGCGATCAAGGAGGCGATCGGCAGAGACCGCACGCCCGGCAGCGTGTTCTTCGTGACGGATGAATTCCGTCTGCTGCCGAATCTCACGCACATCGACGATGCGGTGAACTTCGGACGCAGCCTCGGCGTCAAATTCCTGATCGGCATACAGAATGTCGAGCAGATCTATGAGAGCTACGGCGAGCAGCGCGCCCGCAGCATCATGTCCGGCTTCCTGACGACCTTCGCCTTCCGCGTGAACGATCAGTCATCGCGTCAGCATATTCAGGAGGGCTTCGGCAAGAACCGCAAGAAGGATTCCTTCAGCAACATCGTTGCGTCGAAGGGGCTGACCGAGGAGACACGCGAGGGCTTTGTCGTCGAGGACTGGGACATCGCAAATTTGCAGCTCGGCGAGGCGATCATCGGCATGCCGGGCACAGAGCCGTTCCTTTTCAGGTTCGATTATTTTGATGAAGCGCAGTACCGCGCACAGCATCCGCGCCGCTGATCGCAGCTTTTGAAAGATTTTCTTCGATTATAACAGCGCCCGCAGAACGGAATCTGCGGGCGCTGTTATAATTATCCGAAAAAGATGTTGATGAGCACGTCCACAACCCTGCATCCGACGATCAGGGAGAGCACCTCAAACACATCGAACAGGATAAGACCGGTCTTCTGCTGCTGCATGCTGATATTGAAATCATCCTCATGCAGCGTCGGCATGCCGTCGATGTGCAGATTGTTGATGATATTTGCAAGCGCGATGCGCACGCCGGTCTTCTTCGGACGGAAGCCCTTGGAAGCACCGCCGTCCTTCTTCTTCCGATGCCGCAGAATGCCTCTGCGGTTGTAGCTGAATGCGTCAATGAAGATAGAGTAGCACACGGAAAGCGACGACTTTGCAAGTGTATTCGCTTCTTTCAGAATCACAAGCTTCGAGAGATAGCTCTGCTTCATATCCTCCAGCCGGAAGCGCTCCTCCGGCGTCATTTCGGCATACACCGCACCGCCGGTCATGCTGTATTCTTCATCATCGTCATCATATTCAAAGGTGTCGCCGACCTCTTTGAAATAGATGCCGGCGGTGTGCTCTGCCTCGCGGCGGAGAATCAGAATCGCATTGTTGAAATGATCGCCGCATTTATCGCGGCACACAAACGCATAATGCAGATGAATGCCCGCGATCGCCAGTGCAAACATCAGCAGAACGATGCAGCGGAGCAGCTCCTTGTGACAGAAATCTGCGACGGTCTCCGAGGCATAAACGCCGTACAGGATATTGTAGATCAGCGCCGCGACGCTGATTTCCATTGCCCATGAGTCCATTCTGGAAAACGCGATCCAGCGGATCAGCATGCTGGCACCGGCGATCACCCAGATCAGACAGAATGCGATGAATGCCTGAAGCATATTCCAATCACCTCACCTTTCCAGACAGTCGATCAGTCTGTCAAGCTCAGCTGAAAAATTCTTGACAGCCGCAATCATGACAGGCGAAAGCAGCAGTTCATTGCGCAGGGCACGGCAGTGCATCAGCCGCATCAGCGGCGCAGAATCCGAGACAAAATAGTGCAGCCGCTGGTTCTGATCATATGTCCAGAAATCATAGTTTTTCGTCAGCCGCTTGACGAGCCGCACGGTTGTCAGCGCGACCTTGTAAGTTGTGCGCGAGCCTGTGAACTCAAAGCTGAACAGCACTGTGCGGAGCTCATTCTGCCGCTCCCGCAGCAGCGTCACAGCCTTGCGCGTGATATCGCTGATTTCCTCCGGCGTGAAAGCCAGCTCCGCTCTGGAGTAAAAATGCCGTTTGATCATGGTTGTCGGCTTTTGCAGGATCGCCTGCGTTTCAAACATCTGGTCGATGCTGCGTTCCACGATCTCATTCGAGATCGCCTCTGCCGGTGTGTTGGCAACGATCTTCGGCTCAGCAGGCTTTTCTTCCTCGGGAATGTCTGCGATTTCCTTCAGGCGTTTTGTGCGTGCTTCTTCACTCTGAAGGCAGTCCGCGACACGCTTTGAATTAAAAATCCGTTCAAAATCCTTGCCGCGTATTGTCTGGAAGTTTGCTGCAACGGCTGCCTGATAGCCTGTGTTTGCCGAAGTTGTGATGGTTTCACATTCGAGCGGAATCAGCACTTTGCTTTCTTGGAGCGTTGTGTTCAGCTCTGCGATGCACCAGATGGATTCATAATATCTGTTTGAAAGCTGTGCAATCAGCACATGGCAGTGCATCACGCGGTCGATCATGGATTTGTTCCAGCTTTCGCCGCCCTGAATGTTGTTGTCGTACCAGAAGCGGTAGCCGTCTGTGCGGAAGCGCTCCACGAGACGGCTGAAATAATTGAAAAATTTTGCATCATCATGATTGTAGCTGATGAAGATATACGGGTCGCCGCCTTCGTATTTCTGGCCTGGCTGTGCGGTGTTTCTTGTGCTGTGATCAGCGCCGATGTCAGACATATGCATTGCCCCCTTCCGTACCGTGTGCGTGCAGCGCCGTGAGCACGGCATGGATCAGATAATAGGAATATCTGACATCCAGCTCCGCGACGCGCAAATCGGTCCACCATTCTGCCGTATTGAGCGCTTCGATCTTTCTGTGCAGCGAGAGCACCGCGGAGTTGATCAGATCGAGCATCTCCCCGCGGAAATCGTCATCGCTGAGCGTGCCGTCAAAGAGCGCCGGATGCAGACGCTTTGCCTGCTCCAGAAACCGAAGCTGCGCGGCAACATAACGCGGCTTCCGCTCTGCGCGGACACGCTTATAGTATTTCTGCGATTCCACCTCATAAACGCGGTGGCGGTAGAAACGGTAATATTCTTCATTGTGTGCCATGCAGCAGTAATCGCAGAGGAAATGTGCGACAGTGCCGAGATACCAGTCGCGCTTTCTGCCGGGCTGCATCTCTCTGAGGCGCACGATCCTTTCTGCGATCAGACCGAGCGATTCCTTTCTGCGGTGGATCGGATGCCGCTCGAACCAGTCCGGCAGAATTGTGCCGAGCTGAAACATCAGTGACTCCCTGCCGTGCAGCGAATCTCTGCCGATCCGCCAGTGAACACCCCATCTCATTGAACGACCTCCGTTTCGATGTGCGTTATTTCGTCAGAAACTGTTATTATTATATATGCTTCGCGTTCAAATGTCAAGCGGGGAGGGGGAAATCGCAATATCTTCCATGTGCTGGCCGGCAGGGCGTGCGCCGGTGCATGTAATACGCAAATAAGAACGGACAGCATCGTTTTTCACAGACGGTTCATTTTGACAGCGTATCTTGACAAACTGCCCGGATATGATATAATGAATAATAGGGGGCATTCGTGCGCCTCGGCGGTGCAAAGCTGCTGTATGGATCAGACTGTCATCTGCAAGAGGAGAATCATAATGTATTTAGATGAATTGTATTATCATTTGATGCACAGTGGAGCCACATTATTTCCTGCCTCTCAGGAAGAAATTAACCGGCTAGACAATATATACGGCCCGCTTCCGCGCGCCTATATAGAGTATTTGGCACTTATGGGTGCAGGAACAGGCGGGACGCTGTTTCGGGGTGCATCCTGCTGCATAGATGAGTTGTTTGAACTGAATGCGTGGGCCAGAGAACTGCTGGCCGACAACAACTCTGCTCTGAAGCTGAAAAACGATGACTTTGTATTCTGGATGTCTCAAGGCTGCATGTTCTGTTTCTTTCATCTGAAAGCAGGAGATGATCCGCCTGTTTATTATTATACTGAAATGAAGCCTGATCAGTTCCGCAAAATCTCAGGTTCTTTGAGCGGTTTTATGAGTGCGTGCTGCCGCAATCCGGGAAAACTATTATAAGATACGAAAAGCGCGCCGTATCCTCTTGCCGCGGCAAATATCTGTGCTTTGGAAAGCGTCGCATATCACGTCTGCAGCGACTTTGATTGTTTTCATGGTATCACCTGATTTCGTTATTTTGCAGGAGAATCCGCCGATCCGGAAAACAATATCACGAAATCGCTGTTTTATCCGTGTGTTTTTTAAATTTGAGTATTGTATGCTGCAATATGAGAATCACAGCATAACTTCCGTATAAAATCGCACTTTGTCTGCGACTCCGAGTGCAGCTGCATATCTCGACAGATTGTATATATGCTTCCCCTTGCAGCGCATATATTCGTTCAGGGCTGTCTGGAATGCCTGGATCTCAATATGCTTTTTGCAGCGGATAATATCACAGATGGTTCTGTCCATATCATAAGCCGGCACAAGATTGCCGAAGTGTGTCCGAACTGAAACGATACCCATGCTGTACCATTCCGGCTTGGTGTGAACGACCCTGATGCCTGCCCGCCTCAGATGCGTGTCATTGTAACCGTTCGGCACAGTGACTGTGATATAAAATGGTGCCCGGTCGGTCAGATCGTGAAGATCCAGTGCGGTTTCAAACGAAAACACGATCTTTTTGTTTCGCAGATAGAGAAGATAGAGCGCATCCGGCCATGTATCTTCTGAAATATAGACGCCGTGCGCCATGCGCTCCATGTTTTTTGCCTTTACATATTCAGCTAAGGTGTGCTTTGAGATTCCGCTGTTCACTGCGTCTGCTGTCAACAAGTACCCTTTCCCGGCAGACACAAGCTGATCCAGTACTTCAAATTTGGTCATTGCCGCTTCCTCACTTTCTCGCTATCTATTATAGCATAATATAGCGTAAAAGTAAACATGACAATACAAGAAATCCAAGCCCCCAAGTGCGATTATTATAATCTGCTCGCCGAACAGTATGCGCAGCGGAATCCGCCGCCCGAAGATCGGAAGAACATGATCCGGAAGGTGCGGTATTTCACGGCAGCAGAGAAAAAGCATTCCAAGTAATTGTATATACAGAAATAACCGGCAGAGCATTGCACTCTGCCGGTTATTCTTTTCTCTGATTGCAGCATCCGCTCATTCCGTGCCATATTCCATAACGATACGGATGATTCTCAGAAAAACAAGAGAATGAATCCGATAATCGGAAATAACGCTTTTGGACGGGCAGGTTTCATGCCCCGGATGCACCTCAGTCTCATATTCCTGCGGGAAGGCGTCCTGCCGGTTGCGGTCATCATCATCCGAGATCTGTCCGCTCGCCCATAATTCGCGCATTTCCGCTGATGCAGAGCACCCCGAACCGGAATCGAACCGATGGCCTGCTGCTTAGGAGTCTCGGAAAACAATTCGCGCTGCGTGTTAGATATTAGCGCGATATGTCTGCTTTGTCAGCAAATACGAGATTTTTCAACATCCATTTTGCCTGTGTCGCCCAGCATCTGCGGATTGTGTCATCCTTTGACGCGTTCTTTCGTTAGCGGATGTTAGCGGCGCTGCTTTTATAGCCTTTTCTGTTTCAGCCAAACATCTGAAACGGAGGAAATCATCATGTATATGACCGGAATTTCGACCTGTGACCAACTGAGAGAAGTCGCCTTCACCGGCAATGTGATCCCGCAGAACTGGTATCGCATCTTTGTCAAGTCTGACCTGAAGCACCCGAAACCGCATCTACTGGCGATCAATATCCTCGCGGATATCGTCTACTGGTATCGCCCGCGGGAGATCCGCGACGAAGGCAGCGGTCAGATCATCGGTTATCAGAAGAAGTTCCGGGATGATTTGCTCCAGCGCAGCTATGCGCAGATCGCGGAGCAGTTCGGCTGTTCCTCCGGTCAGGCGAAGGACGCAATCGTTTTTCTAGAACAGATGGGCGTAGTGCGCCGTGAGTTCCGCACGCTGCAATCCAACGGCATGGTATATGCGAATGTTCTCTATCTTGCGCTCGATGTGGAACGCCTGAAAGCGCTCACCTACCCATGTGGTGAAATTTCACCGGACGGGTGTCCCGAAGAATCAAACGGGTCATCTGACGAAATTTGCAGTACCCCTGTGTCGGAATTCCGAGGGGGGTGTGCCGAAATTTCGACAGACCCCTATGGTAAATTTCCCCAGACAAATACAGAGATTACTACAAAGAATTCTACAGAGATTTCTATCCATCCATCTTCGCGCGGCGAAGATGCGGCAGACGGATTGACGGATTCGCTGATCGAGGAACAGGTTGTTTCTGAGATTTCTGCATTGCAGCAGATCCCGTATGCCTATTCGCAGAATCCGAAAAAGATGCGCACTGCAATCCGCTGGCTCTGCGAGTATGACTTCTACATGAAGCATCCCTGCGAGAAAACTGATCTGAAAACGCAGGACCGTTTCGATAACTTTGTGCTCCTGGTGAACAGTCTCGTCAGCATGGCAACAAAAGCCGGCACGCAAACTTACTGTGAAGAACAGACTGATGCCCGCGCCGTGATCGACGCGATCAACGCCGTATCGGAACACTGCGGATGCGGTTCACTCTCGGAGATGATGTTCTCTGCACTGGACGATTACACCGAAGCACTCGCGTCAACGCATATCAAAAACTATGCCGGTTATGCGAAGGCCGTTCTGTGGAACAGTCTCAACTCGTACCGCGTGAAGATGAACACGGAGCTTGCTGTGATCTGATTGACGGTCAATCCGCGCGATCCGACATGGTTATTATACCACACTCGCTTGTGTAAAGTCAAGTGAACGCGGACGCTTGCGTGTGTTCAGAAAACGGAAAGAAGAGATTTTGAAAATGACAAAAGCAGTTCTCGGCTCCGTCGCCGTGATGCTGGATCGTGAGCATACCAATGCGCTGCTGCAAATGCTTTACCAGCTCTCTGCGATTGATGCGCAGAATGCCGTATCTCAGGCAGCGCAAAAACTGATGCAAAAAATCCTGAAGCATGGACGCACCTTCAAAACGAAAGGCGACGAAAAAGTGTCAATCTATTTCTACGATAACGAAGCGGTGCAGCTCATCCGGCTGACAGGTTTGTATCTTTCTGCGATGCAGACAAACGAGGAAGACTACTTCGACCGCATCGGTCTCTCCCGGAAAAAGGGTTTGGGAGATTCCCAATCTGCGGAGCAGACCGTTTCCGCGGATTGCAAAAGCAATTCGTGATTTTTCCCAATCAGTGCAGCAGCGCGAAACGACAGTTCTGCAAGCGACGGAACGGTGCGTGCAGAACTGAGATTGGGTTGTCTAACAATTCGGGTTGCAAAAATCAAACTTTTGCAAAATCCGAACTGAAAAAGAGAGGAAAATGTCATGGAGCAATTCAGCATCAGCCTCACACTTGGCAAAGCGAGCGACCCGCACGGTGCAAATCTCGCGCACAACAACCGTGATTTTTCTGCGGCGAATATATCACCTGAACGCACACCGGACAACATCATTTTTGAAACAATGTCACCGCAGAAAGCATACGAAATCCTTTTCTCCGAATCGCTGGAAGCATACAATGCGAAACAGAAGCAGCCGTGTCGGCGCATCTATGATTACTATTCGCACATCGCAAACGGCAGACGAGAGGAACCGTTTTACGAAGTGATTGTGCAGTTCGGTGACTGCAAAAATGCACCGTGCGGAAGTCAGCGCGGTGAAATCGCAAAAGAAATGCTGATCGATTATATGCAGAAATTCCAGAAGCGAAATCCGAATCTTTTTGTTTTCAATGCGGTTCTTCACATGGATGAGGCATCCCCGCATTTGCATATTGACTTCGTACCGTTTTACACGAAGGGCAGAAAGAACGGTCCGCAAAAAGGAGTGTCTATGCGGGCGGCTTTGGAAGAAATGGGATTTCCGTCACGCGGCAGATACGATTCGCCCGTGATCGGCTGGGAGCAATCGGAGCGAATTGCAATGGAGCTAATTCTGATGCGGCGCGGTTATCAGCGTGAGGATAAGAACGCACACTATGCACACATGACCGTCGCGGAGTATAAGCGCGAACAGGATGCGAGAAAAGCATTTGAGTATCTCCGGCGCACAAAGAAAAACGAACCGAACGCTGCTGCAATTATGCAAAGCCTGAAGCTGCGTGTCGCGGAGCTCACGACAAACGCTCAGGAAATGAAACGCGAAAAGCTGTCGCCGTACAAATCGTTTTTCTATACAGACCGCGACAAGCAGACATATGTACAGACGGAAATGGAGCGCATAGGTATTCCGTTCCGACAAACGGAGAACGGCTTCGAAGCACAGCAATGTTATCTCGATGCAATCCGAAAAATTGAAAAGTCGTACAAAGCAAAACCTGTTTCTGCGCGGGACAAACTGCGTGCGGAGATCGACCGGCTGCTTCCGAATGCAAAAGATCTCGACGATCTGATTGCGCGTTTGCAAAGCGCCGGCTATGAAGTGAAGTTCGGAAAGTACACAGCGTTTCGTGCAAAGGACGGCGTCAGCTTTATCCGGCTACGGTCACTTGGCGCGGAGTATTCGGTGCACGCGCTGGAAAACCGCATAAAAATCAACCGGCAGTATGAGAAGAAGCTCGCTGAAAAACTGGACGCTGCAAAGAAAGCCGGACATGAAAATGCGCGGACGCTGTTCATGATGCAGACCTATACAGTTGCGGTCAAATACGGAAAGCTCCGGCAGCGTAAACGCAATCCGGATCAGACATTGACATGGGTGAATGACGCAGAGCTCGACCGGCTGCTGCGGCTGAACCGCTTGATTCGTGACGGCGCGACACTCAACTCACTGCGCAGGGACTTTGCTGAAAAAGAAAAAACTGCCGCAGAGAAGCAGCAGCTATTCGATAAAGCGAAAGAACGATTACAGTATGCGCATGATCTGCGTGAAAAGCTGGAGCTATTATTCGGCGGCATTCCGTCGGCGCGGTTCACGCGGCAGCAGGCAGAGGACACGGTGCGTGGCTTTCCGAACATTACAGCACAGAATTGGCGGAATGTTGAGAACATGGTTGCAGTGTATACGGAAAAGGCAGAGCAAGCTGCCGCTGATCTCGGCACTGCGGAGCGCGAACTGAAACAGGCTGCGGAAATTGTTGCGCTGGCAGAAAAGGTGTATGCAGGAACCCATGTGCAGGAGCTGATCGACCGGGAGAATGAGGCACGATTGTCAGACTATGTGCCGAACGGGACTCTGCCGGCGGACAACAACACGCCGGTTTATCGGCCACTGAGAAGATAAAAGCGAATAATATGAATTTGACAGATCTCCCACAAATAGCGCTTGACTTTCATGCTTTAATGTGCTATAATCAACATCAGAAGCGGCGATTATGCTGTTTTCGGTAGACAAAGGAGCCAAAAGTTGATATTTGTATCAACTTTCCGGCAGCGCGCAAGGGAACGGTCATATTCAGAAAGGAAGGTCCACATGAGCAAGCAAACTGAGATCGGTTATTATGGCAATGCGTGGATGGAGTTCATGGAGGAAAACCATCCGAAGCTCGTTCGGCAAATGAAGAAAGCAGGGGCATATGAGGCTGTGGCGCAGTCGGTCAACAGCGATGCGTGCGAATACTATAATCTGCTCGCCGAACAGTATGCGCAGCAGACTCCGCCGCCCGAAGATCCGGAAGCCTACCGCTCGTGGAAGTATACCCGCGACTACTATATTGATAGTGCAGTCATGCGGGAGAAGGTGCTGGTCGCGGTGACGACGCCCTGATGCATCACAAGGCTCAGCAGTGAACCCTCACGCTATCTTTTCTGCTGTTTATCAGCGTGAAAGTGTCGATATGATGATTTATAGGGTGCAAACCAGTATCTGAAAGCAGCAATTTGCACCCTATAAACAGAAGAATATAGGAGAATGTTACCAATGAAAGGACAAACTACAGAAAATATGCAGACGATCACACGCAGCGATCTGCGCAAAACGCTCAACACAGTGCTGGATCAGGTTGCACAAGAAGATGCTGCTGTTATGATAACGGGACGCCAGAAGAAAAGCGTTGTGCTGTGTCCGGCTGAATGGTTCGATCCGTATGTTGATGCAGAATTTGGTTTGATCGTGACCAGCGCGATTAGATACGCGATCGGAAGGATGTCATATATGCCTTCGGTTGTATGCGAATTCACGCTGCGATTTATGCCGATGCTCGACAGCAAAACAATACATGTGATGATCAGAGACATCACAGAAACAATGGAACGCTGGCAAGGCGAGCTTACAGATTCTGAGTTGTGGTTGAACCTCAGAGCAAAGGCTGAGGAAGAAAAAACACGCAGGATATCGGAGGGACAGTGGGAATAATATATTATGATGCCCTGAAAATCGGCACCTCAGCGCGTCGAATTTGATTGCAGTTTCGCATAAAACATGGTATAATAGGAGCAGTACTGAAAGAAGGTGCAGATATGGTATTTATTACAGGTGACATTCACGGTTCAATAGAACCGGTTTATGATTTGTATGTACGGCATCAGCCAAAACCAGACGATGTGATTGTTCTGCTCGGCGATGTCGGTGTCAATTATACGGGAAAAATGCGCGACCGTCTTTTGAAACAGGAAATGAACGAGATGAATGTCACGTTCTTTTGCATTCACGGTAATCATGAGAACAGACCGCAGAATATCTGCTCCTATCAGGAAAAGCAGTGGCATGGCGGCCGTGTGCTGTATGAGGAGGATTTTCCGAATATCCTTTTCCCTGTTGACGGCGACATTTTTGACCTTGAAGGCAAGCAGTGTATCGTGATCGGCGGCGCCTACAGCGTAGATAAATTCTACCGGCTGCGAATGGGCTACAACTGGTGGCCGGATGAGCAGCCGACACCCACGATCAAAGAATATGTCGAACAGCAGGTAAAAACACATCCTGTCGATGTTGTTTTCTCGCATACATGCCCGTTCAAGTATATCCCGATGGAATGCTTCCTGCCCGGAATTGATCAGTCCACTGTTGACAACAGCACAGAACAATGGCTGGATACGATTGAAGAAATGCTGGACTACAAGGCGTGGTATCTTGGGCATTGGCACATCAACAAGCGAATCGACCGTATGCATTTCCTGATGCATGATGTGGAAGTACTGATAGACGAAACAGAACGGTGAAATTTGTCTGGTGCAAGGCTGCGAGAAGGACTGAATTGCCTCTTTCTTTGATGCCGATAGGCTTTTCCACTTGCTATCTTTGAAAAAGTATGATATAATAAGGAAAATCACAGCAAAAGCGAAGGAAGGTCAGGCTATGTACTTTTTAATGAACAAGAATACGGTCGTTGCAGCGTTTGAAAAGCAGCCTGCCGCCGAATTTTCAGATGAAGTGCTGTTCCGTGAGGTTGAACAGATAGGGAAGCTGCCGTTTGGCTTTGAGGACATCAACGCATGGCTGAACAGCCGGAAGTCGTCCAAGCACAACGCGCACCTGCGGAAGCTGATGCGGGAAATGGGCTGTGATGACAATGAAGGCTTTATCAGAGCGACGCATGCCGCTACGATCAACGATACATTTTGGATCAAGTCTGACCTTGAAAACCTGACATGGGAGCAGATCTCGCTGTACCGCAATCCGTTCACCGATACGATCTCCCGTCTGGCATTTGAAGGTGTCGGTCTGTATGCCGGTGACTTCTCGTCAACATCCCCGGAGCTTTCCTGTGAGGGCTCCTTCCGAAAATGCTTCCGCAAGGAAAAAACGCGCGGCAGCTTTGGCTCAGATATCTTTATCTATAAACGCGGCAACGACCTCGGACCAGGTTTGGAACCATACTGTGAAATGTTGGCATCGGAGATCGCTGCCGTCATCAGCCCGGACAATTTTGTGCCCTACCGCACGGTGCTGCTGCATGAAAAGCTCGCGTCCAAGTGCAACCTGTTCACAAACGAGCAGCACGGCTATGCCTCGTTCTCAAAGCTGATGAAAGCCA
>JAEEXH010000038.1 GCA_016291435.1 Oscillospiraceae bacterium | reverse complement strand
GGATGACCGTTCAGGCGGCATCCGGCAGCGTATCCCTGGGGCTCACACCCGCCCGCAGATCGGATACGACCAAACAGAAGTTCACCCATAATGAGTGGACAGGCAAAAACGGCGCAGAGGATGTCTTTGCCGTCAACCGCGAGCCCGCGGCGCTCTCGCTTGTTCCGTATCAGGATCAGGCGGCCGCAGCAAAAGCGTGCTTTGAATACGATGCACGCGAGGAATCCACGTTCATGCAGATGCTCACCGGCCCCGGCGAGGACTGGCAGCTGACCGTCGTGCAGAATGAAGGCGATGCGCAGCCGCTGCTGAACGCAGGCGCCATGAAGCCCGGCTATTCTGCCGGAAACGGATGGAAAACCGTCACGCTGCCGGACAGCTGGACGGGACAGGGCTTTGACTTCCCGATCTATACAAATGTCGGTCTGCCGTGGCAGAGCGCCTATGACGGGAACGTGCCCTGTCCGCAGGCACCGACCAACTACAACCCGGTCGGCCTGTACCGCAAGACCTTTACCGTTTCACCGGAAATGCTCGCGGACAACCGCAGAATCACTGTGCATTTCGAGGGCGTGGAATCCGCATACTATGTCTATGTGAACGGCATGGAGGTCGGTTACAGCGAGGATACGTTCAGCCCGCACCGCTTCGACATCACCGATTACCTCACCGAGGGCGAAAACCTGATTGCCGTTGAAGTCCACAAATTCTGCGACGGCACCTGGTTCGAGGATCAGGATATGGTCTATGACGGCGGCATCTTCCGCGACGTCTATCTGACAAGCCAGCCGCTTGTCAGCATCTCCGATTTTACGGTCGTCACGGATCTTGACGACAACAATAAGAATGCTGCGCTGAACCTCTCGGTCAATGTCACGAATCTTGCCTCCAAAGCAGTCGGCGGCATGAGCATTGACGTGGCCGTGATCGACGAAAGCGGCAACAATATCACAGAGGGAACGTCAATCGCTGTCGATTCCGTCGGCTCCGGCGATACGACGACTGTTAAGACATCCAAGCAGGTGCTGAATCCGGCACTCTGGTCGGCGGAGCACCCGAACCTCTACGCACTCGTGCTGACGCTGAAAAACAGCGACGGCACAATCGAAACTGTGTCGCATCAGCTCGGCTTCCGCGAGATCAGCTTCACCCGCACGGAGGTGGACAGCTCCTACCGCGTCACCACGAAGAGCTGGCAGCCGGTGAAGATCAACGGCATGATGCTCCGCTTCAAGGGCGTCAACCGCCACGACACCGATCCGTTCCACGGCAAGGCAGTTCCGCGTACAACGATCGAAGAGGACGTCCGTCTGATGAAAACGAACAACATCAACGCGATCCGTACCTCTCACTATTCCAATGACTCGTATCTCTACTGGCTCTGCAACCGATACGGCCTCTATATGATGGCGGAAACGAACATGGAGTGCCACGGCCTGATGTACGGCGACAACAACACACAGACCGGTTGGTTCTATGAGCTCGGTATGAACCGTACCGAAACAGCGTATCAGCGTCTGAAAAACAATCCGGCAATCGTTGCATGGTCGATCGGAAACGAAATGAAGTATACCAGTGATCCGGGCTTCGGCAACGGCATCTTCCGCGATATGATCTGGTATTTCAAGAACCATGACTACACCCGCCCGGTTCACAGCGAAGGTCAGGGCGGCAGCATGGGCACCGACATGGACAGCCAGATGTATCCCGGCTCCGACGGCATCCGCAGTAAGGCAGGCAACGGCAGAATGCCGTATGTCATGTGCGAATACGATCACGCAATGGGTAATTCCGTCGGCGCACTGAAGGAATACTGGGATTCGATCCGCAGTGCCGACAACATGCTCGGCGGCTTCATCTGGGACTGGTGCGACCAGTCCAGAGCCGTGTCGCTCGGCGGCTTTGCAAGCAGCGGCAAATCCTATCAGATTACTGATAAAAAGGGCAAAACCGGCACGGTCACGGCTGGTGAATCCGATTTCAACCGCAGCGCCGGTGACGGCTCGCTGACCGGCGTTTCCTGCAAGGGCTACACGCTCATGGACGGCGACACCTCCTATCTGGGCGCACTCTCCGGCACGGGCAAATCCTTCACCTTTGAAGCAATCGTCAAGCCCGCGTCCACGGCGCAGAATCAGATTTTCCTCTCAATCGGTGACAATCAGGCCGCTCTGAAAACGCAGAGCAGCGGCACCGGTCTGGAATTCTTCGTCCACAACGGCGGCTGGAATTCCGTATCCGCAGCATTCCCGTCGAACTGGACCGGAAACTGGCACCAGGTCGTCGGCGTGTATGACAAGGGTACCGTTTCGCTGTACTGCGACGGCAAGCTGCTCGCCTCCGATTCGTTCGCTGACGGCATCGACGGCGGCAACACCCCGCTCGGCATCGGCTATGACGCATCGAACGGCAGACGCCTCTCCGGCGAGATCTCCCTCGCACGCGTCTATAACAAGGCGCTCTCCGCAGCGGAAATCAGCGCGCAGAACAGCACCTCCCCTGCCATCGGCGCAGATGCCTCCTCCGTGCTCGTGTGGCTCGATTACAGCGCAGAGGTCACGGAAGCGACTGCTGCCACGGGCTCCGCGATTGTCAACGGCAAGTGGGACTACTACTCCACCGAGGATGCGCAGAAGAATCTGTATGCCGACCTGACACCGGGCCATTACTTCGGCTACGGCGGCGACTGGGGCGACCGTCCGAACGACGGCAGCTTCTGCGAAAACGGCATCATCAGCCCCGACCGCACCCCGCAGCCGGAGCTTGCCGAGGTCAAGTTCCAGTATCAGAACTTCTGGTTCAGCGCCGATTCCGCAGCGCTCGCACAGCAGAAGGTCTCTGTCTACAACGAAAACAATTTCCGCAACCTGAACGAATATCAGGTGACATGGAAGCTCCTGAAAAACGGCATTACCGTCCAGAGCGGCGAGGTCACGGATCCCGATGTGGCACCGCTGACACGCGGCACGCTGACGGTTCCGTTCAAGAAGCCCGCAGGCGGTCTCTCCGGCGATGAATACTATCTTGAGCTCTCCGTTCTGACGAAGACCGCGACCGATCTGCTGCCGAAGGGCACTGAGGTCTCCTATGCACAGATCGCAGTGCAGGGCGGCGGTGCGTCTGTCCGCAATACACACAGCGGCGAGGTCAGAATGAACGAGACCTATGACGGCTATGAGGTATCCGGCGACAAGTTCAAGTTCACGATCGACAAGTCCACCGGCCTCATGAAGAATTACACCTACGGCGGCGAAACGCTCATCACCGACGGTCCCGCACCGAACTTCTGGCGCGGCAATGTCGAGAATGACGGCGGCTCAGCAAATCAGAAATGCTTTGACCGCGCATGGGAAAAGGCGATGAACGGCGCAAAGGTCAACAGCATCAACGCGGCAGGCGACAGCAGTGCGCGCATCATCACCTCGAATCTCTCCCTGCCGAACGCAGGCGGCACCACTGTCACGATTACCTATACGATCACCGGCGACGGGCAGGTCGGCGTTGCATTCAAGGTGGATGCAGTCGGCAAGGGGCTCGGCAAATTCCTCCGCGTCGGCTCGATGATGACCCTTCCCGCAGGCACAGAGGATCTGAGCTGGTACGGCAACGGCCCGGTGGAGACCTTCAACGACCGCAAGACCAATGGACGCATGGGCGTCTGGGAGAGCACCGTCTCCGAGCAGTTCTTCCCCTACATGAAGGCGGATGACTGCGGCAACCTCACCGATGTCAAGTGGATCTCCGTGAAGAACAGCAGCGGCAAGAGCGCCGTGCTCATTGCAGCAGACGGCAATCTGGAGGCAAGCGCACTGCACTTCAAGCCGAGCGATCTTCAGGCGGCAGATCACCCCTATAAGCTCTCTCCGCGCAAAGAGACCATCCTCAGCGTCGATTACGGCTCGATGGGCACCGGCAGCGCAACCTGCGGTCAGGCGACCCTCGGTCAGTATCAGCTCCCGTCCGATCATCCGTACACCTGGAGCTACACGATCATGCCGGTCTCCGCATCTCTGAGCGGGGAGCAGCTTACCGGCATCGCGGCACGGCAGCGCTCCGACGGTGTGTCTGTGCTTGACAAGAGCCGGAATGCACTGCTCGTCCCGATCACCGGCTCTGCCTCGCTGAAATCGTCTGATTCCGGCAATGCCGTCAGCGGAAAGCTCCCGGTCGATTCCGGCAATCTCGCACAGTTTGTCGAGGGCAAGCATTCCTTCACGGTCGAAGTCAATGTTGTTCCGACCGGCAATCCCGAGTTCAATATGTTCGCGGGCAAGGGCGACAGCGCATTTGCACTCCGCACACGCAACAATTCGCTTGACTTCTTCATCTATGCAGACGGCGCATGGCGCTCGCTCTACTGCGAGATCTCCACGGATGCCGCTTCCGGCTGGATCGGCAGAAAGCATCAGGTCGCGGGCATCTATGATGCTGAAAACGACATGCTCCGTGTCTATGCGGACGGCAAGATGCTCGGCGAAAAATCGACCGGCACCGGCGCAGGTGTCGCACACTCGAACTACGATCTGACAATCGGCGCCTGCCCGGATACCGGCAGAAGCTCACAGGCAGATTTCTATGAGGTCCGCCTTTACAGCAAGGCGCTGACCGCACAGGAGCTCGCTGCGCAGAATACCGGCTCCCCGGCATATGCGCCGGACAGCCCGTATGTGCAGCTCTGGCTCGATTTCGACAATCTGGCATCTGCATCCATCCGCGGAGATGTGGACGCAAACGGCAGCTTTGAGACGGCTGACATCGTGATGATGCAGCGCTTCCTGCTGGCGGACGGCACACTGAACGACTGGATGGCAGGCGACTTTGACGAGAACGGCAGGATCAACGCCGCAGACTTCACGCTGATGAAGCGGGCAATCATGGAATAACATTTACAGAAAGCGGCCGGGGATGCTTCCCTGACCGCTTTCTTGTTGACTGCTGTGCGGAGATTGCAGCGGGTCCCGGTCTGCCGCCAAGTATGCTGCCTCTGCCGCAAAGACGATGATCGCGACGGATGATTCCGAGGGCAGAAAATGATTGCATTTTCCGCAGAGATGTGGTATGATGATAGCAGAAACAGTTTTCTGTGAGGATGTGATTGTATGTATGAGCAGCTGAAAGAGGAGATTTCAACCGTCTGCCGGAGAATGTGGCAGCGCGGATGGGCAGCCGCAAATGACGGCAATGTGACGGTGAAGGTCGCAGAGGGGCAGTATCTCGCAACGGAGACCGGCATCAGCAAGGCGGATATTACCCCCGCGCACATCGGTCTGATTGACGGCGAAATGCGTGTGCTGGAGGCGCGGGAGGGCTTCCGTCCCTCGTCGGAGATCCGCATGCATCTGCGTGTATATGCGGAGCGCCCGGATGCCGGTGCCGTGGTACATGCGCACCCGCCCTACTGCTGCGGGTTTGCCTGTGCGCATCTGCCGCTTGATGATTACAGTCTGATCGGGACGGTCGTGACGCTCGGCGCTGTACCGCTTGTGCCCTATGCGACGCCCTCGACGGAGGAGGTGCCGGAATCTATCGCACCCTATCTTGCGGAGCACGATGCGCTGCTGCTGGCAAATCACGGTGCACTGACGGTCGGCACAGATCTCACCGCTGCCTATTACCGCATGGAGACGCTGGAGCAGCAGGCACATGTCTCGCTGATCACATGGCTGCTGGGCGGTGCCGCAGAGATTCCGCGCCCGGAGATCGACCGGCTGATCGCGCTGCGGGCGCGCTACGGCACAACGGGGCGGCATCCCGGCTATCGGAAATACAGCGATCCCGATGAAAAATAAGTAAAAAATGCGCCTGAGCAATCAGACGCATTTTTGTTTATAACGGGGTCCGGGGGCCGCTGCCCCCGGCGGGGAGCCCCCGCGGGCGTTTTTCTCAAGCCGCACAGTCATTCCGTTCTGTTTTTCCAATACCGCACGGCGCTTGACGCGCCTTCTGAAAGGAGCACTAATCAGTGATGCCGGTGCAGCCAAAAGCTGCGAACAGCAGCGTCATAGTTAAGCTGCTGAACGCTCTCTGTCAGTTGCCCGGACGGCAAAACGCCTGCACGGGCTCCGTGCCGCTGCTGTTCGCAGCTTTTGTAGGTTTCTCTTCGATAAAAATGGGGTCCGGGGGCCGCTGCCCCCGGCGGGGTTTGGGGCGGAGCCCCATTATAAATCCATCGCGAAGCGATACCTTACTGCTTCCGTGCGACGGCGTATTCGTCGCCGTTGCGGTAATAGGGGCAGTGTGCGCGGTTGTCATGCAAAAGTCTTGCATAATCATCCTCGTCTAAATCCATATCGCAGACATAGCATTCCCAGTCTTCGTCATAGGTGAAATATGCGCAGGTGTCACAGTCATTCATCGTCTTTTTTGTCCTCCCGTTCGAGCAGCTCCGTGATATGCGTGAGCCTGATGCCGAAATAGATGCAGAGCACCATCCCGACGATCAGCACGATTGCGCCGAGCAGATTGCTCAGGAAGCCGAGCAGTCCCGCAAGCAGCGGTGCGGCAGCCGTCAGCATCAGGAGCTTCGCAAACTGCTTTGCATAGAGCTTCTTGTTCCTTGGATTGGTCGCGTAGTTGCGGGCGATCAGATCATAGCCGCCCTTATAGATCGCAAGCGCCATGAGTAAAATCATGCCTGCAAAAATCAGCATGATAACCGAAAATCCGTGTTCCATAGACGGCTCCTTCCTGTTTTGGTTACATGACTATTTCCGACTGAAAATATTGCTCCTGAAAGCGGATCTGTTCCGTGATTTCCTCTTTGCTGAATGTCATATCCCGGGGACAAACGACCCACTTTTCTTCTGTATCATCCGATCTGTGAACGATTGCAATGATCTTTCCCGTGAATTTCTCCACCGGCTCATGCACGCCCAGAATGTAGGCGTCCTGTTCTTCGCCGTCAGGCGCCATAATGCCCTTGATATATCCGTAGTTGACGGGGTAATACATATCCTTGTACTCAGGATGATAGCTCCCGAGCGGGCGGTCAACCGTGACGGTCACAATGTCTCCGATCATCTCTGGTTCCTTTCGTTCGGTGCGTAGCGGGCAGGGGAGTGCTCAGCGCTTGACAAAATACTCTTCGTACCAGACAAGGAAGGTGTAAATTGTCCAGATCTTGCGCCAGAGATCGGAGTTTCCGCCGACATATTCGCTGTAAATAGCCTGAAGCTCCTCTGTGCGGAAGAACTTTGCGGCAATCTCGGAGCTGAGCAGTCTGCGGACATCCGCGTTGTAGTTCTCATCGGCGAGCCAGAGGCGGATCGGCACGATGAAGCCGAGCTTCTTGCGGAAGGCGATCTCCTCCGGCAGCACCTTTGCGGCGGCCGTGCGGAAGGCGACCTTGTTCTGCTCCTCTGTGACCTTGAAGCGCGAGGGCATCCGCGATGCGATGTCGAAGACGCGGCGGTCGGTCAGCGGCATGCGGATCTCAAGCCCTGCGGCTGTGCTCATCTTGTCAACATTCAGATAGATATCGCCTTCGAGCCAGATCTGGATATCCACATCGGACATCTTCGTCAGCGGATCAAGCCCCTCTGTCTCGTCGTAGATATACTTCACGAGATTGATCGGCAGCACATCGGGGTTATAATGCAGCAGGAGACGCTGCTTCTCCTCTTCCTTCATGATGTTCGTATTGCCGACATAGAAGGTTTTGAGGTTGTCGCCGTAGCGCTCCGCATTGCGGTACATGTTGTAGCCGCCGAAGAATTCGTCTGCGCCCTCGCCGGAGTAGCAGAGCTTCGTGTGCTGTGCGGTCGCATTGCAGCCGAGCGTGAACACGATTGCGGAGGCGTCGCCGAGCGGCTGCTCCATGTTGAACATCACATAGGGCACAATGTCAAAGAACATCTCCGGTGTGATCTTTGCGACGGAATGCTCCACGCCGAGCAGCTTTGCCGTCACGGCAGCGATGCGGGATTCATCGAAGCGCTCCTCGTCATAGCCGCAGGAATCGGCGCGCTTTGCGTCGGACATCGCGAGCACATAGGAGGAATCGACGCCGCCGGAGAGGAAGGATTCCGCAGTTTCATCCGGCGTCTTGACCTCGCGCATCATCTGCTGCACGGTGCTGTGAATCTCATCTGCCCACTGTTCAAGCGTGCGGCTCTCATCGGGGTGAAATTCCGGCTTCCAGTAGCGGGTAATTTCGATGCTGCCGTTCTCGAATGTGAGCGCGCAGCCGGGCATCAGCTTCTTGACACCCTTGAAGAAGGTATCTTCACCGGCGACATAGGTCAGCGTGAGATAGATTTGCAGCATCTCCTCGTTGAGCTCCTTCACGAAGCCCTCCTGCGAGAGAATGTCGCGGAGCATCGTGCCGTAAAGCAGTCTGCCGTCCGCCGTGAGATAGTAGTAGAAGGGCTTGGTGCCGAAGTGGTCGCGGAAGCAGACGGTCTTGCCGCCGTCCTCGATCGCAAGCGCAAACATGCCGTAGAGATGATCGGGCAGCTCCATGCCCCATGCTTCATAGCCCTTCAGCAGAATGGCTTTCTCGCGTGCCTCGCGGGAAAGCGTCTTGCTGATGCCGAGCTCGCCGCAGAGTGCTTCCCAGTTGCGGATATGACCGCGGTAGGTTTTCAGTTCCATAAGATACACCTCTCAAGATATTGGTTCTCTGTCAGAATATGACAGCAGGTGAGCATTTATACCGCATTCATTATACCATATATTCCCGAAAAATGCAATGGGAACCGCACATCATATTTCCGTGCAGTGCGGATGCAGGCAAAAAAGCGACCCTCGCCGGGTCGCTTTTCATATGTGTGTTACGACTGCGCTGCCGCCGGTTGCAGGCTGTCCTCGATTGCCTGTGCGCGGGCAAGTGCCGTGTCAATATGGTCGCAGAAATTCTCCTCGCCGACCATCGCGGTGAGCCCTGCCTTTTTCATCACCTGCATCGGCTGCTCGTTGACATGCGAGAATACGACCTGCACATGATCCTTTTCGCACCGCCGGACGATCTCCGTCAGCGCTTCAACGCCCGCAGCATCAATCGCAGGCACATTTCTCATGCGGATGCAGAGCACATCAATGCCGCTGTTGTCGGGGAGATACTGGAATTTATCCGATGCCGCAAAGAACATCGGGCCGTTGATTTCAAAGACGCGGGTGTGCTGCGGAATCTTTTTCAGCCGGATGTTATCGGGGTCGCTTTCCTCATCGTCTGCCTCGACCCATGCATGCGCCTCTGTCACATCCGCCATGCGCTTCATGAAGAACATCGCAGTCAGCACCAGTCCGGCGCCGATCGCAACGACCAGATCGAACACGACCGTCAGCAGCAGCGTCAGGAACAGCACGGCAATGTCGCTCTTCGGTGCTGTCTTGATGAGATTGCGGATATTCCGCCAGCCGCACATGTTATATGCGACGATAAACAGGATTGCTGCGATGGTCGGCATCGGGATCATGGAGGCATAGGGCATCAGCACCACGAGAATCACAAGCACAACGACCGAATGCACCATGCCGGAGACCGGCGTTCTGCCGCCGTTCTTGACATTCGCAGCGGTACGTGCGATTGCGCCGGTTGCGGGGATACCGCCGAACAGCGCCGAGCCGATGTTTGCAGCACCCTGCGCGACCAGCTCCATGTTCGGGCGGTGCTTCGAGCCGATCATGCCGTCGGAGACCACGCAGGAGAGCAGCGACTCCACCGCTGCCAGCACGGCGATTGTAAACGCATTCGGGAGCAGCGCACGGACGCGTGCGAAGGTGACTGCGGGCAGCGCAAACTTCGGGGGAGCAGAGGAAATCGTGTAGAGGTCGCCGATCGTGTTGACCTCCAGATGCGCGAGCTTTACGAGTGCCGAGCAGACGATGACTGCGATCAGCGAAGCCGGGATCTTCTCAAGCTTCTTCGGCCAGAGAATCAGGATCGCAAGCGACACTGTGCCGACAATGAGCGCCTGCGGGTTGAGCGTGCCGAGGGAGAGACCGATCTCCCTGAGCTTATCCACAGTCTCGATCGGTGCATGCGCGAATGTCAGCCCGAGGAAATCCTTGATCTGACCGATCACGATGGTGACGGCAATGCCGAAGGTGAACCCGGCGGTGATCGTTCCGGGAATGTATTTGATCAGCACGCCGAGCCGGCAGAGTCCCATGATGACCAGCAGGATGCCTGCCATGACCGTCGAGATCACGAGCCCGTCCATGCCCTCTGTCGCGACGATGCCCGCAACGATGGTTGCGAAGGCGGCAGTCGGACCGGCGATCTGCACGCGGCTTCCGCCGAGGAACGAGACAAGGAATCCGGCGACGATTGCCGTATAGAGACCCTGCTCCGGGTTGACGCCGGACGCCAGTGCGAGCGCGATGGAGAGCGGCAGTGCGATGATCGCGACAATGACACCCGCGATCAGATCCTTCACAAGCTGCTCTTTGGAGTATGTTTTCATGACCGAGAAAAGCTTCGGTTTCAGCTTCTCGCTGCTCTGCTTCGGGATTGCTTTTTCCATATTTCTTACCTCTGATTCATCATTCAAATTCGCCCTCATATTATACTACGCAGTGCGGCGTTTTTCAATAGAAATCGGCTGAACCCGCAAAATTTCGGCGAAATATGCAAAAAGCAGCGGCGGCGGTTGAGATTAAATAAATAAACAGGACTTGGTTCCGATAAGCAGGAGACACATGCCTGAATCGTTTTCGGCGGGAAAGCGTGCGGTCTTTCCGCCGGAGATGCCGCTGATTTCTGAACTGTATGTTGCTGTATCATGGCCGGAAACTTCTGAATGGCGGAAAATGGTATTATATTGCCTGTATACAAAAGAAAAAATATTATATTGCAGCAAAAAAGTGCTTGACAAAGTATGGGGAGAGAAGTATAATATAGTAAAATCTTTGATTAACAGGAGGAAAAACAAATGAATCTCAGCAAGGTGTTTAAGGCTTTGAGTATTGCCATAATCGGGCTTGGAGCTTGGCAGATTCTGGCCGTGATCGTCACATTGATGCGTGAAGGCAGTCTGGCTTCCGGCGCGGGCAATGCCGAAAAGGGGTTTGCGGTATTATCGTTTATCTTTTTGCTGCCCATGATCCTTTTGGGTATCATTTGTCTGCTGTGCGGCATTGCTGGTTTGAAGAGCGATCATGACAGATGCAAAAAGTGTTCAAACATTCTGGCCGTGCTTGCAGTGCTTGACCTGATTGCCGGGATTGTCCAGAAGGATGTCAGCTTTCTGAGCGTTCTGACACTCATTGTTTGCGTTGTCTATTGTTATTTTGCGCATACGCTTAGCTACTGAACCACATAGTGCGGAGCATAGATGCTTTCAATGCGTAACCGCCGTCCGATTTCAGGACGGCGGTTTTACTTTTGTATAGAATCCATAGTATTTCAGTGCATTATTAGAATAATAGCCAAAATTGATAATGCACACGAAAAATACTTGACATTTATTGTAAATATCAGTTATAATGGATAGTAACATAGTTAAAGTCTCAAACAACTGTTATGATAGGAGGTATTCTTATGGCACACACGCAAAAACGGGTCATCAGCATCCTTGCGGCGGCGGCGCTCATCTGCTGTACGCTCCCGCAGAATGCACCGCTGCTGCTGCGCCCTGCGGTCACCGCGAGCGCTGCGGCTTCGAGCGGCACCTGCGGGGAGAACTGCAAATGGAGTATCAAAGACGGCACGCTGACGATTTCCGGCACCGGCGAGATGACAGATTATACGCTGGATGAGCGGCCGTTTTCCGGGCTGAGCTTCACAAAGGCTGTGGTTGCCGACGGCGTGACAAGCATCGGCGATTATACCTTTATGAGATGCTTCGGCGTGGAAAGCATTGCGATTGCAGACAGCGTGACCAGCTTCGGCGATCAGGCTTTCTATCAGTGTACCGCTCTGACAGACCTCACAATCCCGGAAAGTGTGACAGACATCGGTCTGGATGTATTCAACGAAACGCCGTGGCTGGAGGCAAGACAGAACGAAAACCCGCTTGTGATTGTCAACAGCATACTGGTTGACGGGAGAACCTGTACCGAAGAGGTCACGATCCCGGACGGCGTCACCCGCATCGGTGAATATGCGTTTTATCTGTGCAAAACGATGACGGATGTTCAGATTCCTGACAGTGTGACAAGCATTGCCGGCGGTGCGTTTTCGGGCTGCTGGGAGCTGCAAAGCGCCGCGATTCCGAGCGGCGTGACTGCGATCGAGGACGCTGCGTTTGCAAGATGCGGCGCTCTGACAAGCGTGCAGATTCCCGATACTGTGACAAGCATCGGTGCTTCGGCGTTTCTGAACTGCTACGCGCTGGAAGCAATCAGGATTCCCGGCAGCGTCACAAGCATCCACCAGACCGCCTTTGAGGGCTGCTCTGATCTGACGATCTACGGCTATCCCGGATCCTTCGCCGAAACCTACGCGAACACATACGGGTTTTCGTTTGTGTCGCTGGCGGAACCGGAGTCTCTGGTTTATGATGGAATGCAATACATCGCCGAGGATGATCACGTCATCATCACCGGCTATACCGAGGATCTGCCCGAGGTGCTGGAGATCCCCGCGGAGATCGACGGAATGCCCGTGACCGACTTTGCGCAGTTTGCGTTTGCGCAGTGTGCAGCGCTCCGGGAAGTCACGCTGCCTGATACTGTCACAGCCTTCGGTATGCAGACTTTCTGGGGCTGCGAAAACCTTGAGAAGGTCACGCTGCCGTCTGCGCTGCAGAGCATCTATGAAGCGGCTTTTGCGCAGTGCACCTCTCTGACTTCCGTCAGCATTCCCGACGGCTGCGAGACGATCGGCAATCTGGTCTTTGCAGGCTGCTCGTCGCTCACCGAGGTCAATATTCCCGCATCTGTCGTCAACTTCTTTGAGCCGGCATTCGGCGGCACACCGTGGCTGGAAGCAAAGCAGGCGGAAAACCCGCTGGTTGCTGTGAACGGCATTCTGATCGACGCTTCCGGCGCATCCGGCGAGGTCACTGTCCCGGACGATGTCACGGTCATCAATTCCTATGCGTTCATGGACTGCGGTGAGATCACGAAGATCACGGTACCGGCAGGCGTTGCGAAGATCGGCGGCATCAGCAGTGCCGCGCTGACAGATGTGATCATTCTCAATCCTGCATGCGAGATCGCGGATGAGGAAGCGGCAATCACCAACGGCTATGATCCCGATGCAGAGAAAATGAATTATCTCGGCACGATCCACGGCTATGACGGCTCCACCGCAGAAGAATATGCAAACAGATACGGCTACACATTTGAATCGCTCGGTGCAGCGCCGGAGGGGCCTGTCAGCGACTGGGCAGAGAAATCCGTGATTTCCAAAAACACGGAAGAAGCAGAGCTGGTCGTGCGTGTCGGCGATATTGACGCCTGCAATGACGAATTTGCAGTTTCCGAAAACGGCTATGATCCGTTTACCGCAAAAAGTCAGTATGCGCACGGTTACCCGTGGCCGAAGGATGATACCGACCCTGACGGAACAGATCGCATCTTTGTCGGTTCGCACTGGGAAGGCGTAAGCACCGACGGATACAGCTCCAACTATGCGGCTTACAAAAACGGTGAAGATGATGAAAATGCATTCGGTGACGGCGCCCTGACGCTCACGATGGAATATGATGCCTCCGGAATCGAGATCGAAAATGTGCTTCTTCAGCTTTGCATTGACGATTTTCAGGCGCTTTCATGGGAGAGTAACTTTACAGTCACACTGAACGGAAAGGACGCGCCGTTTATTGCAGAGCTGCTGAATCACACCGATCAGACCGGCCCGACTGCATACATTGTTTCTGCGATCATTCCTTCCGGATTCTTTGCGGATATTGCCGCCGGAAAGCTGACGGTTGTGATCGACGAGACAACCGGAGTCGGTGACGGCTACGCGATCGACTTCGCAAGGCTGCTGATCAATTATGACGATCAGATCTTCACCGGCACATTCAGCGGAAAGACAGAGCCCGGTGCAACGGTGCGTCTGCTGGGAACCTCCACGACTGTCACCGCATCGGACACAGGTGCGTTTTCCTTTGGCGCGGTTCCCGGCATCAATGCGGTGCGCGCCTCGAAAACCGGCTTTGCTGAGGGCTATGCAAACGGAATCGTTCTCAGCACAGGGACAGAGTGGAGCCCGGAAGTGGAGCTGGCAGAGGGCGAGGGGAGCCCGGATATTGATTTCTCCAAATTTGCAGCGACCGGCTTGCCGGTTAGGGGCGATTACAACGCTGACGGAGAGCTCACGGTCGCAGATGCCGTTCTGCTCGCGCATTATCTCGCAGAGGACACCGGGCTGACCGGCGAACAGATCGCAGAGATTCTGATTCACGAGCCTGATTTCAACGGCGACGGTGCGGCGACGATCCTTGATGTCCGTGCGCTGCTGAAATTGCTCAGCACGCCTGCGGAGAACTGAAATCTATGAGAACCGGGCAGAGAGAATGAACGCTCTGCCCGGTTCAGTCTTTCGGAAAAGTCTCGCGAAAGGGAGGCTTTTTCGCATTTTTACTGATACATGATACGGTTTATTCCAGCACAGCATCCTTGAGCTGCACATAAGCGCCGGTCTCATCCTCATAGGTATTGAATGTGCCGTGAATCACGATCTCATCCCCGATCTCCGGATAGTCGTCCGGATATTTGTGCTCACCTGCCAGCACAAATTCAATGCCCTGCGCACAGCATGCGGTCGCGTCTGAGATCAGCACGGCAAAGTAATCATTCCCCGTGGCAGGATCCTGATAATAGGAAAACTGCCCCTTTGCCCGCACGAGCTTGCCGCTGTAATCGGTTTCTCCGAAGATCATGTCATAGACCTGCGCATAGACCATATTGCTGTCCAGCGTTGTCAGGTCAACATCATACTCGCCGTTCACGGAATCCGGTACAGCGACCGTCGGCTTCGGCACTTCGGAAGCAGAATCCGAGGAGGATTGTTCCTGCGCAGAGATCAGATCATCAATTTTCTGTGTATTGGTGCTGCCGCAGCCGGTCAGCAGCAGCGCGGAAATGACCGCAAGATATCCAAACCGTTTCATGATTTACCCCCTTTTTGTGACTGCGGAGATCCCGCAGAAGATCAGAAATACTGCAATATCCGCCGTGACTATGGTCGAGCCGACGGGCGTGGAGAACAAAATCGAAAGCATAATGCCAACGGCTGCACAAAGCACCGAGATCACCGCCGAGCAGAGAATCACACCGCGAAAGCTCTTAAAAACGCGCATCGCTGAAAGCGCCGGAAAGATAATGAGTGCGGAGATCAGCAGCGAACCGACCAGATTCATCGCCAGCACAATAATCGTTGCCGTGATCATCGCAATGATGAGATTATATGCATTTGCATTGACGCCGGATGCCTTGCAGAAGCTCTCATCAAAGGTCACGGCAAATATCTTGTTGTAAAACAGCAGGAATACCGCGATCACAATGACCGCCATGATGACGCAGAGTGTGACATCTGATTTTTTCAGTGTCAGGATGGATGTAGAGCCGAACAGCGTGCTGCACACATCGCCTGAGACATTTGCCGAGGACGGAAACACGTTCATCAGCATATAGCCGATCGCAAGCGCGCCGACCGAGATCATTGCGATTGCCGCATCCCCTTTGATTTTCGTGTTCTGCCCGGTGCGCAGCAGCAGGATTGCCGAGAGCAGCGTGACCGGCAGGATGATCACCATTTTGTTTGTCAGGCCGGTGATCGCTGCGACCGCCATTGCGCCGAATGCGACATGCGAGAGCCCGTCTCCTATGAACGAAAAGCGCTTCAGGACAAGCGTCACGCCGAGCAGCGAGGAACAGAGCGCGATCAGCAGCCCAACTGCGAAGGCATACCGCACAAACGGATATTTGACAAAGTAATCAACCAGTGTTTGCAGCTCATTCATGTTCCGCACCTCCTGCCGCTAAAAATGTTCTGCCGATCTCGCTTTCACAGTATTCCGCAGTCGTACCGAAAAAGCACTGTGTCTGTCCGCCGATGTGCAGAATATGGGATGCATACTTTACCGCCGCATGAACATCATGCGAGACCATAATGATCGTGACGCCGTCGCGGTTGAGCTTTGTAATGAGTTCATAGAGGTCGATCTGCGCTTTCGGATCCAGTCCCGTAACAGGCTCATCGAGCAGCAGCATCGAATCCGCCGCACAGAGCGCACGCGCCAGCAGAACGCGCTGCTGCTGTCCGCCGGATAGCTCTCGATAGCAGCGCCGCGCAAGCCCCGTGATGCCAAGGCGCTCCATATTCTGCTCTGCACATTCCCGTTCCGCTTTTCTGTAGAACGGGCGAAAGCCGCATTTTCCGAGACAGCCGGACCGGACGATCTCCCGCACCGATGCGGGAAAATCCTTCTGCACGACCGTCTGCTGCGGCAGATAGCCAATGCCGGTCACATTCCGCTTGATGCTACCGCTCTGTGCAGGGTGCAGCCCGAGCAGCGCCTTGACAAGCGTACTTTTGCCCGAACCGTTTTCACCCAGAATGCAAAGATAATCGCCGCGGTGAACTGTGAAATCCAGCCCTTCCGCGACCGTACCTGTTTCATAGCCGAGTGAAACCTTTTCGCAGACGATCTCTGCGCTCATGACCATCGTCCTCCTTATTGCGCCGGAAACTCCGGATACTGTCAGGCTGTATCCGGAGTACCGCGTATTTTATTCAAACATCGAGACAACCCGTAAGCTGCCCGACAATTTCCGCTTTTTGGTAGCCTTTGCCGATAAACACAAGCTGATTGATGCGGTCGCCGTAGGTCTTGTCCCAGTCATCCTGTATTTCCGGAAACTCCGACAGGATCAGGTCGAGATCCTCCTTCGGTGTTGCTGCCATCCATTCGGAAAGTTCGGTGATGCTTGCATTTCGTCCTGCCTGCTCAAAAAGCTGGATATGCTTGTCATCATCAGAGAACCAGACATAACCCTTTGTGCGGATCAGTGCTTTCGGATAATGCTCCACGAGATCGGTAAAGCGCGCGCGGTTGAACGGGCGGCGTTCCTCATATACAAATGAGGTGATGCCGTATTCATCCATGCAGGCTTCCTTCGCTTCCGGCTCATTGCTGTTCAGCGCACGCTGCACCGACGAGGATGCGAGCACCTCGTCATAATCAAAGGCTTCACCGTCCAGAATGACCGCCGGATCCACATCACCCTGCACACAGGGGATCATCTCCGCATGACTCTGAAAGTCGCGCAGTGCCGTTTTGACTTCTTCAAGTTGCGCATCCGTCAGCAGATCGCTCTTGTTCAGCAGGATCAGGTTGCAGAATTCGATCTGGTCGATGATCAGGTTGATGACATCGCCGTCCTCTGCTTCTTCATCTGATTGCAGATCGTGCAGGAATTCGCGGTAAATGCGGTCTGCATCCACAACCGAAACAATCGAGCTGAGGTAGACATTCGTTTCCGGCTTTTCGTCCTCATAATCCAGGAACGATGCGGCAATCGCAGACGGTTCGCTGATGCCGGATGCTTCGACAAAGACCGCTTCAATATCCGGTTCGTTGGAAATGCGCTCGATCTCTGCGATGAACTCTTCGCGCAGCGTGCAGCAGATGCAGCCGTTTTGCAGCTCGACCATTTCCACCTGTGCGACCTTGTTTCCGGTTTTGCCGAGCAGTCCCGCATCAATATTGATGCTTCCCATATCGTTCACAATCAGCGCGATTTTCCGCTTTTCCTGCGAAAGAAGATGCTGCATCAGCGTGGTTTTGCCCGAACCGAGATACCCGGTAATCAGAATCACGGGCTTTTTGCCCTCTCTCCAATCCGTGCTCACTGCAATGCTCCTTTCAGCGTATCGTAGTTTGCCTGCATCAGAGAAAGATAGGTCGCACCGCTGCTGATCTGATCTTTTGTCACGGATTGCAGCGAGTTCATTTCTGCAATCTTCTGATTTTTTGCTTTGGTGTTGTCAATGATTGTCTGCGCGATCTTGTGATCGGAGTTTTCGATCGTGAAGATCGTGCCGCAGCCGAGTGTATCCATTTTTTCTGCGAGGAACACGATGGTCTCAAAGCTCGCTTCGGTTTCCGCAGAGCAGCCGGCGAATGCTGCAAAGTAATCCAGACCGTAATCATCGACAAAATAGCGGAACGGGAAACGGTCACCAAACACCAGCGTTTTCTGTGATGCGCCGTCGATCAGCGTTTTGAAGTCGCCGTCGAGCTTGTCAAGCTGTGCGGTGTAAGCATCGAGATTTGCCTTGTATGCGTCCTTGTTTGCGCTGTCCAGAATGCTCAGTCTGTCTGCAATCTCCGTGCAGAGCGTCTTTGCGTTCTTCAGCGATAGCCAGACATGCTCATCGTATTCGGCTTCGCCTTCTTCGTGTTCATGGTCGTGGTCGTGTTCATCTTCTTCATGCTCATGGTCATGATCTTCGTCCTCATGATCGTGCTCATCTTCTCCGTGCTCGTGGTCATGGTCGTGCTCCATGCCCTCCTTGACCTCTTCCTCTTTGGCAGCATCGCCCATCACTTCCATCAGGTTGATGACCTGCATATCCTTGTTTGTTGCCTCAGCAAGTGCGTCTTCGACCCACTCATCCGATTCGCCGCCGACATACACAAAGAGGTCGCAGTCCGCGATCTTTGCCATATCCATTGCAGTCGGCTGATAGCTGTGCAGATCCATACCGGAGTCGAGCAGATAGGTGATCTCCGCGTGGGATGCATGATCGCCGAGAATCTGCTTTACCCAGTCATACTCCGGAAAGATCGTGCAGACGATGCTGAGCTTGTTGTCATCCTGCGCTGCATTTCCGCAGGCGGTCGTGCCGAGCAGAATGGCTGCTGCGGCTGAATATGAAATAATTTTTCTGAACATAAAAATAGCCTCCGAATCAAATATTGGCGCACAAAGCGCAGGGCTGCCGTTTATCCGGCGCCCGATGCACAGAAAAAGGGTATACTTCACCCGTAAACGGGCAGAGTAACCCTCTCATTTTTGCATCCAATATTTAATTCAGAAGCTTGACCTTCAATGTGATCGGGGTATGGCTGCTGACAGTACGAACCGCAGAAACAGGCAGAGATCCCGCAGTGAACATAACACAAAGCAGCATGAGGAACACGGAAACAGCCGTTCCGAGCGCACGCACGCGCTCATCGCACTGCTCCAGCACCATGCAGACCACACAGCCTTCGCCGGTGCAGTCGTGGTGTGAATGTTCTGCGATACAAAAGACAGCGCTCAGCATAGAGACACAGAGTAAAATTGTAAGCATTACGATCAAGATTTTGCTTATCATTTTGCTTGTGTTCTTCATGAAAAGCGCCCCCTTTCTCTCAACCGGATCCATACGGAAAGGCAAAACTGAAAACAAGTATCAATTTCAATACCGCTATATATTATACATTGAAAACGCTGAATTGTCAAGAGGTAATTTGCATTTTCCATTTCTGCCGAATCGTACAAAATCGCTGACAAAATGAGCGGAAACCGCCATAGAGCAGGTTTCCGTTTTGTTATATTCTTTTGCCGGGCATCATCTTCTCCGCCGGGTGAACTGCACCCTCTCCGCAGGCGCATCTGTCCGCCAATCAGATTGAACCTGATCTCGTCCATGCAATGCCGCAGAGAATATACAGAAAGTAGAATAATAAAAAGAGGGGCTCGCCGAAAACAGCGAGCCCCTCAATTCGTAAGCGTAAAGTATTCCGCGTCTTCCCTTCCGGTGTCAAAAATGGTATAATGGAGTCCTAAGCAAGTTATTTGTCACCCAGCCATAAAGTAACCCCATGGTTTTTGTGAGATACCGTAGTCGTTTTGAGCTGTACCAAGTTTCCGAGATACATCGGATTATGCAATATCTCATTGACAAGAAACTTGATGAAGTAAATTGGAGTCCGTTGGACATGGGAGGGAAGATGTGGATTATTCTACGATTACAAAGTTCTTTTCATGCGCTGGACTTTGCTCTGCTTTTATGGTATAATATAAAAGTTCCTCCGAAATGCAGAATTCATACGAAAAGCAGCATTTTTCATAAACTCACTTTTTTTCGACAGGATTTATGCTATGATAGTGACTGGCAATGCCCGATTCTAACTAAACGGAGGAAAACATGGACATTTACAGAACTGAATCTATTATGGAACGAAACAGCAAACCCTGCAGCGGGAGCATGACCGGCGCAGATGCCTGCAGAGAAGGAAAAGAGCTTCTGGTAAGGCTGCTGAATCAGACCGGTGTACCGCGGAATACGGCAGGATACAGCTATCTCTTTCTGCTTGCATTGCGGCTCGCTGAAATGAATGCAGTGAAGGTACATCTCTTTACAGAGCTTTACCCGCAGATCGCTGCCGAACTGGATTCATCCGTTTCAAAAATCGAACGCAGCATCAGATATGCGATCGAAGCTGCATGGAACAGAAACCGTGAAGGGCTGAAGCGCAGTCTCGGCTATCATCATGATGTCAGGCCTTATGCGAGTGAGTTTATCTGGCATCTGACCGATCAATACAGGATACTGCTGCGGTCTGTGCAGCATTTTCCGCTGCATTGTGATCATACCGTTTCCTGAGGACGAAAGCGCTGTATACTGCCGTTACTATATCATATAACAAGGAGTTCAGGAATGCATTGTACTTTGAAAATCGCCATATGTGATGACAGCAGCTTTGACAGATTTGCGATATCCGAAATGCTGGATGACTATTTCAAGGACAAGTCTTTTTCTTATCATGTAAATGAATACAGCAATGAGCTGACGCTGATTGACGACATTGAAGAGAGCAATCAGTATGATATCATTTTTCTGGACATCTATCTGAACAAGCTGCTTGGAATTGATGTTGCCAGGAAACTGAGAGACGGTGGCTACAGAGGAAAAATCGTGTTTCTGACAGCTTCAGATAAGTATGCGGTCGAAAGCTATGATGTTGATGCGGCAGGCTATCTGCTGAAGCCGCATCATTACGAGAAATTCTGCGGATTGATGGATAAGATGCTGACCGGAAGATGCAGGAATACACTGATCGTGAAGAGACGCGGCAGTATTGAGCATATATCCTATGACAGCATCCGGTACATAGAAAGCTCGAATACAAAATGCCTGATCCATTGTATTGACGGAAAAGTACACACAGTGTATACCCGTCTGGATCTGATCGAACAGGAGATCAGGGACCGGCGCTTTTTCAGGTGCCACCGGAGCTATCTTGTCAATCTGTATTATGTCTGCAGGCTGGATGAGAACTTTGTGATGGATAACAATGAAATCGTGCTGATCCGAAAAAGGAGCATCAGGCAGAGCAGGCTTGCGTATCTGGAATATCATTCCGGTGATGCTTCAGCAAGCACGGCGGAAAACATGATAGGAGCGTAAGGTGATATGGATATCAGTGCTTTTTACGGTGCGATCGGAGAAAACTATGAAGCCGTGTACCGAAGGCTGCTCAGTTCCGAGCGGATAGAAAAATACCTGTCCCGTTTTTTTCAGCAGAATCAGATCGAAGATCTGCAGCAGCAGATGAAAGCGCAGGATTTCGCCGCAGCGATGAATTCTGCCCATATACTGAAAGGTGTAGCATCAACGCTTGGTCTTGACGGTGTAACCGGAACGGTATGTGAGCTGCACACTGCCCTGAAAGAAAATCGCGCAGATGAAGCCGCGGCACTCCTCTGTGAACTGCTGACAGGATATGAAACGGTTGTCAGCGAATGGAATCGATTTACGGTTCAGGACGAATGATGCCGGCACGGTTCCCTGCAGAGGATACCGCGCAGACATAATCGGTATGCTGCCCAATACAGCGAAAAAGCGTAAGCGTCAGAATATGCTATCAAAGAAACAGACTCACCTCGAAGGTGGGTCTGTTTGAGTATCAAGTATTAAATGGCAAGCTGATCGTCCCGACAGGCTGCGAGAACAGTTCCGTCAGATACTGCTCTGTATCCACACCGTTTGCCTGAGCTGTGGCAGCGATCGAATACAGCACTGCGCTTGCTTTTGCGCCGTTCGCTGTATTGCTGAAAAGCCAGTTCTTGCGACCGATCGCAAACGGTCGGATCGCGTTCTCTGCCCGGTTGTTGTCCGGCGGCACATTGCCGTTTTGCAGAAAAGTGTAGAAGAACGGCTTTTCATGCAGCGCATACCGCACTGCTTTCGCAAGCGCACTCTTTCCGCTGACCTGTACCGTTTCAAGCCGCGCAAAAAGCTCGTCCAGCAAAGGCTTGATCTTTACCAGACGCTCTTTGTATCGTTCATCTGCGGTCATATTAACCAGCAGACCTTCCTCATGATATATTCTGTCAAAGTATCTGACCGCTTCCGCTGCAACCGATGAGGGATGCGCTTTCTTTTCCTTCGGCAGCGCATTGACAAAATATCTCCGACAGTGGATCAGGCATCCGCAGTGTTTTACGCCCTTCACCTTATGATACCCACTGTATCCATCCCGTACCAGATAGCCGGTGAATCCTTGCAGAAATGCCTGCGCATTCTCGCCCTTTCTGGTCGGCTGGTAATCGAAAATGACGATGCTGCGGTCATTCATTTTGCCGTTGCAGTACACCCACATCTTGGATTCGGCTGTAGCATCTCTGCCGTCTTCATGCAGCACCTGAATCCGCGTTTCATCTGCATGAATGACCTGACCGGCAAGCAGCAGTTCATGCATCTTCTGCACGATCGGCAGGCACCATTTCTCCGCAGCGGTCAGGATCCAGTTAGACATAGTTGCTTTCAGCAGCGGGATATGCTTCGATGCCAGATCCTTTTCCTGTCGGTGCAGCGGTACTGCCTTTGCATATTTTTCATAGACGATGTGTGCCAACAGTTCAGGCGAGCAGAAGCTGCCCGGAATCATCGGTTTCGGATAGTATGCCCGACGGATATTGCAGTGTTCAATCTCATCGGCGCAGTCGTTGTCATACTCCGGGTTCACGCCGCATTCCGTACATTTATAGGTGTATACGATATGACGGCGGATATGGTATTTCGCAGGGGTAAAGACCAGCTCATCATAAGCCTTTTCCTTGCCGATCTCCTTCATCTCTGCACCGCAGTTTTCGCAGATCGGGTGTTCCTCTTTGTGCTCGATCTCCTCGACAGGCAGTTTACTCATCCAGTCATCGTGTGTACGCTTTTTCTTGCGCTTATGCTCCGGAACAGTTATGGTTTCTTCGGCGGGTTTTGCAGACTGTCCCTGTTCTTCCGGAAACAGCGTAAGCTGCTGACCGTTATCCATGATAACAGAGGATTGCTCTGTTTTGCGTCCGAAAACCTGTTTTTTCAGCCATGCAAACTGTTCCTGAATCAATGCAAGTTCTTCTTCCAGGACTGCAACACGCGAACGGAGCGCAGCATTTTCCTGCGCCAATGACAGTTCATTTCGTACTGCATTCTGCTCAGACATACCGCACTCCTCCGTTCGTTATTTCTTGCTTATATTATACCATAAAGTACGAAAAAAAGCAAGGAAAATGGCCGATTTTCCTTGCTTTTTCATCAATATAATGCGCCCGGTTTTCCATCACGGATCGCCTTCGGTTGTTCGATTTTCAGACCTTCCAGCAGCCATCTGACCTGCTGTGGAGTAAGCAGTTTTGCTTCCATCTCACTACGAGGCCATTGAAAACAGCCATTGTCTAACCGCTTGTAAAGCAAAAGAAAGCCATCACCTTCCCATAGTAAACCTTTGATGCGATCACGCCGTCTGCCGCAGAACAGAAATAAAGCAGTGCTGAACGGATCAAGGTTTAACTGACCTTGTATAATTGATGCAAGTCCGTCGATTGAGCGGCGAAGGTCGGTATATCCGGTGATCAGATAGACCTGCTGACCGGCAGGCAGATCGTTCAGCATAGCGCATTCACCAATGCCAGCAGTGTATCCTGCGTAATATTGGTCGGCAGTGAGATATGCAGACCGTTCTTCTCGATCCGGATATCTGCACTTTGCTGCTGCGGTACAGTCAGCGGAACGACGGCGTGTGCAGACTGGATATACTGTTCCCGTACTCTGCGCAGCCGGTAGTAGAAGCTCTTGGTCTTGATTCCGTTCTCCGCACACCACTGCGGGACGGTCAGTCCGCTTGCCTGCTGTGCTTCGAGTTGTTCCGCCCATTCCCGCAGGCGTACATCCTGTTTCACTGCTGTGATTGCTGTTGTGGTTTCCGATTGCATACCGATTCCTCCTCGTGTCAGTCTAAAACACTCCAAATTAGTCCATTGGACTAATTTAGACTGCCTCAAGCGGTCTAGAGAAGTCCAATGACTTGCTTAGGACTCTATTATACCATTTTTGACACCGAAGGGGAAGACGCGGAATACTTTACGCTTACGTAATGTGGTGTAAAATCCTCAATTAACGATTCATATTTGAGCTTCATGATAATCATCACTCCTTTTGACATAGTATTGTCCAGTACCGGACATTTATAATGTGAATTATATTTATGATTTCTCTAAAATCCGAGCGGTAAAATCAATATTTATACTTATACTAAACAGACTCGCTTACAACTGATGCCTTTCATCCGACACCAGTTTCTGATTTTCATACCGCTGCTCTGACACTCTGCGATTTCTTCTGCCCACTCACGATGTCTCAGTTCTTTCTTTACTTCTCTGATTGTTGCCATTTCTTCAACTCCTCCGGGTTATACCCTTTTGGAGTTATTATACCTGTAGAATGAACATATGGAGGTATTTCCAAAGCGGCTATTATCCGATAAAAACTCTAATAATTGAAAGCACAGCACCGACGGAAAGTGGTGCTGTTTTTTCTTTTCATGAAATCTGTCTTTGTCATCAGCGTTATCAAGAAAGGCACTTTAGATTCTAATCAATTCTAATCAGCATCAGTATGCTGTATTTATAGCCTTGCCCGAAGCGAATTATAATCGGTGAAAAATATTTGCCAATAAGGGTTATATTGAGCATTATTTCGTCAATTTTGCCCCTGCTTGAAATCGTACTATGAATATTGCGTAAATACATCGTTTTTGAAACGACGGATTTATCATCCGTGACGGAGCAAACCCTGTCAGGCTGACAGCTGAAACCGCTCAACATATTTTTACTTCTGTTCCATGGAAGAATGCACATAACGGTTGAGTGTCAGGCTCGCGTCTGCATGTCCGAGCAGCTCGCTGAGTGTCTTTACATCAAAGCCGAGCTCGATGCAGCGCGAAGCGTATGTGTGCCGGAGTAAATGAAAGTTTACATCACGGATTCCGCTGTGCTTCAAGATCGTCTTGAAGCGGTACTGCATGGTGCGCGGTTCAGTCGGATTCGATCTTCCGCTCAACAGATACAATTTTCCGAGACGCTGATACTGATTCAGCCGTTCCAACACAAACGACGGAACGGGAATTGTCCGGAGGGACATTTTGCTCTTCGGTGTTCCGACCACAACCTCGCTGCTGCCGTGCCGGTTCACGCGCTGCACAGTACGGTGAACAGAAACCGTTCCGTTCTCAAAATCTATATCTTCCCATTTCAGTCCGCAGAGCTCCCCGATACGCAGCCCGCTGTAAAGGCAGAGCAGAACAGCAGCATTGGCAAGAGACGGATGCCCGGTCAAATAATGCTCAAGCCGCTTTCGTTCGCATGAATCGAGAATATCCAGCTGTCTTTGCTCTGCTTTCGGCATGGTGAAATGTGATTCGCGCAGCCCATATTCGCGTGAAACATAATGCTCAACACTGCGGAATACCGTCATAATGTCACGAACAGATTTTGCGGACAGCCCGCCCCGTCCGTTCAGCCGCCCGTGTGCCAGCTTGTCTGAAACAAACTCGTTCAGCTTTGCAGTTGTCAGCTCTGAAAAGGAAACACTTCCGAGCTTGGGCAGAATATGATTCCGGATGATTGTTTCATAGTTTGCATAGCTTGAAACCTTGACGCGCAGCCTGCAAGCCGCAAGCCATTGCTCGCAACCCTCCCTGACAGTCAATCGCATCGCTGTCGGAGGAACACGGTCGCGGAGCGAATAGAGCTCCTCCATTTTGCGCTTGACCTCTGCAAGCGTTTTCGCGTAGACGGATTTGTAGCGCAGTCGTCCGCTTTCCGTATATCCGATCACCACACGACCTTCGTATCGCCCATCCTTTCGCAGATAAATATTACAGCCTCTTCTTGCCATAACTGACCTCCTGTTACAATTCTTCTGACGGCGTATCCGCTTGAAATAAGCCGCCTGACCTTTATTATATTGAGAAAAGGGCTTTACATTTCTCAAAAATCTGCTATAATGAAAGCAGAATCCCCCTGTTCGACTGAAAAACGCCCCCATTTTGCCCGCCGTCAAGGGGCAAAATTGACGAAGTCTCATACCGCCCCTGCCTATGATTATTATACCGCGACAATTCATCAAAATGCAGTATTTTCGTCGATTCAGTGCTTGACATTTTTTGTATGCTGTGGTACAATGGTGTCGATTTTCTACTAGGGGAGGTGCAGCGATGGATCAGGAGTCAATGCTTGAACAGCTTATTAGAAAGTATTATCCCACAATATACTATTACTGCCTGGGCAAACTCGATTCAGATCCACAAGGTGCCGCCGACTGTACACAGGAGGTTTTTCTCCTGCTGTCGCAAAAGCATCAAACACTTGATTTGACTGGAAATATCCGCTTATGGTTATATAAGACAGCGGATAACGTGATGAATAATTATCTGCGGCGCGAAGCTAGGCACAAACATGAGTCATTGGACGAGATAGAAATTGAAGATGATGGTGGGTTAGCATGCCTTTTGAATGATCCTTTGGCTGATTGGCTCATGGAACGACTTACCGAAAAGGATGTCGCCCTCCTGACAGCATACTACTCCGCAGAGCGCGGACACCGGGAAGAGGTTGCCAAACAGTTCGGAATGACACTCGCCAGACTTTATGACGAAATCGAACGCATTAAGCGTCTGCTTTCTGGTTAAAGTGATGATTTTTTGAATCAATTTCGGAATAAGCATCGGTTTCAGACATTGAATTAATAGGAGCAAATCATTATGAAAGGAATGGTATGCATGATGAAGAACAAAGAATTATCAGAGCTGATTCTGAATAACCGGAATGCAGACCGTGAAATGATTGAAGAAATGCGGGAGGCTTTGAAGCGGGAAACAGATAAGCCGCTTGAGGAAAGAGACTTTGACTATATCGAGCAGCTGTCCGAATCCCTTGCAAGAGCAGCTGTGCCGCAAGCCATGCGGGAGAATGCAATTCAAAGCGGAATCGAAGCAGTCCTGCGCAAGAATGCGGAGAAGAAGCCGATGATACGCAGAAAATGGCTTGGAGCCGTTTCTGCTGCATGCGCTTGTCTTGTGCTGCTTATCGGAGGAAATGCATGGGCAATTCACGCAACCGGATCAAATCTTTTTCAGCTGACCTATTCCTTCTTCACGGACCATTTTGAATTCCAGTATTCTTCAATTCATGAGGGCAGCAGCGGAATTGTCTCACAGTCTGATGCGTCAGACCCCTACGGCATACGCACAGTATGTGAACAGCACGGATTCACTCCGCATACTCCGGCGTATCTTCCCGATGGGGTTACATTGACAGGAACAAACCTTCAGGAACGGAAGAAATCCACTTTTCTTCAATTTTTTTACGCCAAAGGCAGTTCTCACATTTCACTTGTGTATCAAAACTTCAGTGACGATACTGACCTCTCGGATCGGACATTCGGCATTCCGTCAGACTATCAAAATGTATCTGAATTGGAATTGGACGGAAACACCGTGGTTATTTCAAAGGAGGATCAGCAGTATACCGCCTTTTTTATGATTGGCTCAACAGTATATACGCTGTATACAGACAATCTCGATTATACAGAATCAGAGCACATACTACGGAGCATGTTTGGATAATAGATAAACCGCACAAATTGCGCAGATGCAATTTGTGCGGTTTTGTGATGTGTGACAAAGTTTCTGGAGAATTTCGGAAATGAGCCTTGTTTCAGACATTGAATAAATAGAGGGGAAGGAAAGGAACTATTCGAGAATACAGAGAAGGAGGTGAAAAAATG
>JAEEXH010000121.1 GCA_016291435.1 Oscillospiraceae bacterium | reverse complement strand
CGAGAAAAGTTACAGCCAGCTGACGGCGATACTCACAAAGCTCGGCGTCACCGAGACACCCGGCGCGGGCTCGGAATTCAACCCCAAGCTCCACAACGCCATCCAGCAGGTCGATGACCCCGACTATGAGGAGGGCACGGTCTGCAAGGTCTATCAGAAGGGCTATCTGCTCGGCGACCGCGTCATTCGCAGCGCGATCGTTGCCGTTGCCAATTAGCCCGCAGCACTGATCGGAAGGAAAACCCGGGACATCCGCACAGCGCATGCCCCATACGAATAAAGGAGGAACTATTATGAGCAAGATCATCGGTATCGACCTCGGTACGACCAATTCCTGCGTCGCGGTCATGGAGGGCGGTCAGCCCGTCGTCATCCCGAACGCAGAGGGCGCCAGAACCACGCCGTCTGTCGTCGCAGTCGCCAAGAACGGCGACCGTCTCGTCGGCAGAATCGCAAAGAATCAGGCGATCACCAACCCGGACAACACCGTCATCTCCATCAAGAGAAAGATGGGTCTGAACACGAAGGTCACCATGGACGGCAAGGAGTACACTCCGCAGGAGATCTCCGCGAGAATCCTCGCAAAGCTCAAGGAGGATGCGGAGGCATATCTCGGCGAGCCGGTCACCGAGGCGGTCATCACCGTTCCGGCATATTTCACCGACTCCCAGCGTCAGGCGACCAAGGACGCCGGTCAGATCGCCGGTCTGACGGTCAAGCGCATCATCAATGAGCCGACCGCAGCTGCCCTCTCCTACGGCATCGACAAGGAGGAGGAGCAGAAGATCATGGTCTTCGACCTCGGCGGCGGCACCTTCGATGTCTCGATCATCGACATGGGCGACGGCGTCACGGAGGTCCTCGCGACCGCCGGCAACAACCACCTCGGCGGCGATGACTTCGACCAGCGCATCATCGACTGGATCGTGGAGGAGTTCAAGAAGGCAGAGGGCATCGACCTCAGAGGCGACAAGACCGCGATGCAGCGCCTGAAGGAAGCTGCCGAAAAGGCAAAGATCGAGCTTTCTTCGATGACCACCACCAACATCAATCAGCCGTTCATCTCCGTGGACGCAAACGGTCCGAAGCACCTGGACCTCACCCTTACGCAGGCAAAGTTCAATGAGCTGACCGCAGACCTCGTCGCAAAGACGATGGGACCGGTCGATCAGGCGCTCCGCGATTCCGGCCTCAGCCCGTCCGATCTCGACAAGGTGCTGCTCGTCGGCGGTTCCTCGAGAATCCCGGCTGTGCAGGAGGCTGTCAAGCAGCGCATCGGCAAGGAGCCGTTCAAGGGCATCAACCCCGATGAGTGTGTCGCACTCGGCGCTGCATATCAGGGCGGCGTCCTCGGCGGCGACGTTGAGAACGGCCTGCTCCTGCTCGACGTGACCCCGCTGTCGCTCGGTCTGGAGACCATGGGCGGCATCTGCACCAAGATCATCGAGCGCAATACCACCATCCCGGCAAAGAAGTCCCAGGTGTTCTCCACCGCAGCCGACAACCAGCCGGCAGTTGATATCGTCGTCCTCCAGGGCGAGCGTGAATTCGCAAAGGACAACAAGCAGCTCGGCGTCTTCCGTCTCGACGGCATTGCACCGGCTCCGCGCGGTGTCCCTCAGATCGAAGTCACCTTCGATATTGACGCAAACGGCATCGTGAATGTCTCCGCAAAGGATCTCGGCACCGGCAAGGAGCAGCATATCTCCATCACCGCTTCCACCAACATGAGCAAGGACGACATCGACCGCGCAGTCCGCGAGGCAGAGCAGTTTGCCGAGGAGGACAAGAAGCGCAAGGAAGCTGTTGACGCAAAGAACAACGGCGAGTCGTTGGTGTTCCAGTGCGAGAAGGCACTGAATGAATTCGGCGACAAGGTCTCGCCGGAGGAGAAGGCTCCGATCGAGAGCGCTCTCAATGACCTCAAGGAAGCGCTCAAGACCGACAACACCGATCTCATCAAGGAGAAGACCGATGCGCTCCAGAATGCGTTTTATGCACTGAGCTCGAAGTTCTACCAGCAGGCTGCACCGCAGGACGGTCAGCCGGGCGGCTTCAGCGGCATGGGTGATGCACCGCAGGGCGGCGCTCCCGATGACGGCGTTGTGGACGCTGACTTCACCGAGGCATAATCAAAACACATCGTGCAGCGGGGCAGATCGGTTTCTGCCCCTGTTGCCGTATCAGGCGGCAGGCGGGATCACAGCCTGCAAAGAGACAGAATGAGACATATGGGGGAACCGCATGAAACGTGAATGTGCACGAAAACTGACAACTGTAATTCTGATCGTGACAGCGCTGCTGCTGCTCGTTACGATGCTTGCACCGATTCCCGATCTCCAGCTGACATCGGCGGAGACGAGGGAGGCGGGCTGCGGCGCCTTGCAGCATTGTCTCTCACTTGCCCGATAAGGCTTGCTTTTTTCAGGAAACTGTGCTATAATATCCATAATTATGCGTGCAGGTCAGGAATCGGCACGCAGACTTCTATTGATGTGCCGATCGGATTTTAAGGAAACAGTCGGAGCATCAATATTACATACACGAAAGGTGTCGATCGCAGATGGCAGAGAAAAGAGATTATTATGAGGTACTGGGCGTCAGCAGAGACGTCTCCGATGACGAGCTGAAGAAGGTCTACCGGCAGCTCGCCCGCAAATATCACCCCGATCTGCACCCGGATGATCCGACCGCAGAGGATAAGTTCAAGGAGATCACCGAGGCTTACGAGGTGCTTTCCAATAAGGAAAAGCGTGAGGTCTATGACCAGTACGGCCATGAGGGTCTGGAAAACGGCGGCATGGGCGCAGGAGCCGGCGGCTTCTCCGATGTCAGCGAGATCCTCGAAAGCCTGTTCGGCGGCATGGGCGGCATGTTCGGCGGCGGCAGAGCGGCAAGCGCAAATGCACCGCGTCAGGGCAGAGACATCCAGACCAGCATCACGCTCGAATTCATGGAGGCATGCAACGGCAAATCGCAGACTTTGCAGATCCAGCATATGGAAAACTGCCCCGACTGCCACGGAACGGGCAGCGCAGGCGGCGCAGACACAGAGGTCTGCCCGGACTGCCAGGGACGCGGCTCTGTCAAGGCTGTGCAGCGCACCCCGTTCGGCATGATTACCTCCTCCAAGACCTGCCCCCGCTGCGGCGGCAAGGGCAAGGTCATCAAGAACCCCTGCCAGAAGTGCAGAGGCGTCGGCAGAGTGCGTGTGCCCAAGAGCATCAATGTCACCATTCCCGCGGGCATCGACGACGGACAGACACTCAGCCTCAGCGGGCAGGGCGATGTCGGCGTGAACGGCGGTCCGAACGGCAATCTCTATGTCACCGTCAACGTCAAGCCGCATCCGCTCTATACCAGAGAGGGCTATGATATTCACTGCGATATCCCGATCACCTTCCCGCAGGCAGCGCTCGGCGATGAGATCGTTGTCCCGACCATCGACGGCAATGTGAAATACCGCATCAATAAGGGCACACAGTCCGGCACTGTCTTCCGGCTGCGCGGCAAGGGCGTCAAGAAGCTCAACCGCAATGACCGCGGCGACCAGTATGTCAAGGTGTTCGTCGAGGTGCCGCGAGAGCTCAATGAGGAGCAGCGTGAGCTCATCCGCAAGCTCGATGCCTCCCTTGAAACGAAGAATTATTCCAAGCGCGAGAAGTTCCTCGGAAAGCTCCGTGACCTGTTCGGCGGAAAGAGCGATTCCTGACAAAAGACAAAGGAGAGACTGACATGGCAAAGATCACCGTGCTCGGCGGCGGCTTCGGCACCGCACTCGCAGTTATGCTCTACAACACCCAGCAGCATGATATCACCATCTGGAGCGCGATTCCGGAGGAGATCGAGGCAATGCGCCGCGACGGAGAGCAGGCAAAGACCCTCCCCGGCGTCAAAATCCCGATCGGCGTTTCGCTGACAACGGATATTTCCGTCATCGACGACACAGACCTTGTGCTGTTTGCAATCCCCTCTGCCTATGTGCGCGAGACCTGCAAGAAGGTCGCGCCGCACTTAAAGCCCGGCACGATTGTCTGCAATGCCGGCAAGGGCATCGAGGAGGATTCCTTCAAGCTCATGAGCACAGTCTTCCAGGAGGAGCTCCCGCAGGGCACCTATGTGGTCATCACAGGTCCCTCTCACGCGGAGGAGGTCGGCAGAGGCATCCCGACAAGCGTGGTCGCGGCATCTTCCAGCGCAATGGCTGCCTATCTGGTGCAGGAGTGGTTCAGCTCCCCCGTTTTCCGTGTTTATATCAACGATGACGTCACAGGCTGCGAGCTCGGCGGCGCACTGAAAAATGTCATCGCGCTCTGTGCGGGCGTGAGCGACGGGCTCGGCTACGGCGACAACACGAAGGCAATGCTGATGACGCGCGGTCTGCATGAGATCATGCGTCTCGGGCAGGCACTCGGCTCCCGCACGAATACATTTGCGGGGCTCACGGGGCTCGGCGATCTGATCGTCACCTGCACGAGCATGCACAGCCGCAACCGCCGTGCCGGCATGCTGATCGGGCAGGGCGTGAGACCGGAGGAGGCTGTGGAGCAGGTCGGCACGGTTGAGGGCTATTACTGCTGCCGTGCGGCATACGGGCTTGCAAAGCGATATGATGTGGAAATGCCGATCACAGAGGCGCTGTATTCGGTGCTTTATGAGGAAGCGGATGTACGCGAGGCAGTGCAGAAGCTGCTTGACCGCCCGAAGAAGCATGAATATGAAAAGCTGAACTGAACACGATATGAAAGCCCCCGGTGCTGTGTGCATCGGGGGCTTTGCGTCGGGGGCGGGGAGCGGAACCGCCCGTCCCCTCTGTCCTTCGGACATCTCCCCACCCCGTGGGGAGTCACCCGCTGGCGTTGTGCCTCCGGGAGGCGGAAAAGAGAATGTGCAGCAGCTATGTATGACGCTGCTGTTCGCAGCTTTTGGACATTCCGTTCGCTCCGCCTTCCCCCCCTCTGTTTCGTTTTTTCATCAGCACGAGGTTCACCGACAGAGGAATAGGGGTTCAGGAAAGCGGGGGCTCGGGGGCGAAAACCTAAGGGGGAAGGGAGAGTGCGAGCGCAGCGAGCTTCGCTCTTCCCCCTTGGGTTGTCACCCCCGGTTCAGGTGTTCCGCTGCACGGGGCTCATCAGCTTTTGGAAGAAACGAAAAGCTGCGCATCCCTTCCTTATCTCTCCCCTCTGTTTCGTTTTTTCATCAGCACGAGGTTTGCCGAAAGGGGATGAGGTTCAGGAAAGCAGGGCTTGGGTTATCACCCCCGGTTTCGGTGTTCCGCTGCGCGGGAAGCCTTGACTTTTCCCGCCGGATATGCTATAATAACTGTGTCTTGAAAAGTGAATAACGCACAGAGCGCTCCGCAGCCAATGCGGATCAGAGGGAAGCGCGGTGAGATTCCGCCGCAACCGTCATTACCGTGAGGAACAGATGTTCTGAAGCCGGAATACTCGCGCTGTGTGCCGCGGACAGACGATGCAGTCACAAAACCTGCATCTCACACTTTTGGGCATGAAGAGTGCAGCCGTATTTCCCCGATTGCGGGTGAGGTGCGCCCTTTTCCCGTAAGACGAGAAGTATCATGCTGCGCCTTTTCTCATTCTGCGGAATGCGAAGGCGCTTTTTTTGCGCGATGGGAGGCGACGCTATGACCGGCACAGAGGGCAGAGCACGGGCAATCTCCCTGCTCACTGCCATGCAGGAACGGCTCAATGCCGAGGGACAGAACCGGCTGCCGCAGCGCAGCGATTTCACCCCCGAGGAGACCGTGCAGATCAAGGCGCACTTGGGTCCCTTCCCGCGGGCACTCGAAGCCGCCGGGCTCAAAGTCCCCCGAGACGCAGAGGCACACGCTGCACAGCGCCTCCGGAAACGCATCGAAGCAAAACGCAGAAGGACACAGGCGAAAATCGCCGGAAAGGACAAAATATCATGAAAAAACAGCTCACAGCCATCCTGAGCGCAGCCGCTCTGCTCGCGCTCACCGCACCGATCTCTGCATTCGCAGACGGAGACTCTGTATCGGTCACCGTGTCCGTTGCCAACGCAGGCACGCTTGAGGTCGCAGCAGAGAATCTCACTGTCACCGATGCCGACGGCGACGGCGCACTGACCCTCAATGACACGATCATT
>JAEEXH010000120.1 GCA_016291435.1 Oscillospiraceae bacterium | reverse complement strand
ATATCTGTGCTGAGCAGCATCATGAATGTGATTGTTGCGTTTGTGGTGGTCGTCAGCACCTCGCTGACGGTGTTTCTGTTCTTCCTTGCGACCATACCTGTTGCGATCCTGATCCGCACGGCATTCCGCAAGAAAATCAATACCCGCAACCAGAGCTTCCGCCGGGAGATGGAGGAGACCTCCGTCAAGGTGATGGAGATGGTTGAGCTGATTCCCGTGACGCGCGCACATGCCCTTGAGGATACCGAAACGCAGAAGATGGACCGCCAGCTCCGCAGCATCGCAGAGGAGGGTCTGAAGCTCGATATTCTGCAATCCTTCTTCGGGTCGGTGAGCTGGGCATCCTTCCAGCTTTTTCAGGTGCTCTGCCTTGCGTTCACAGGTTATCTTGCGTTTAAGGGATTGATCAAGCCCGGCAATGTTGTCATGTATCAGACCTATTTTGCGACGATTGTCAATCAGGTCAGCGGTGTCATCACGCTTATCCCGATCATCGCGAAGGGACTGGAATCGGTCAATTCCATCGGCGACATCATGCTCTGCGGGGATGTGGAGGATACTGATCACAAGCCGCCGATCGGTGAAGTGCGCGGACAGATCGAATTCCGGGATCTCTGCTTCCGCTTCCCGCATGCGGACAAGCCCGTGATCAAAAATCTCACCCTGACGATTCATCAGGGTGAGACTGTGGCATTTGTCGGAGCATCGGGCGTCGGCAAGAGCACGCTGCTCAATCTTGTGATCGGATTCCTTGTGCCGGATTCCGGGCAGATCCTTGTGGACGGCCATGATCTTTCCGCGATCAATCTGAAAACATTTCGCAGGCATATTGCCGTTGTTCCGCAGACGCCGATCCTGTTTACCGGCACACTTCGCGAGAATATCACTTACGGCGCAGAGGATATCGACGAAGCGTATTTGCAGGAGGTCATCCGTGCGGCAAATCTCGAGGAGGTGATCGCATCGCTCCCCGACGGCCTTGATACGGTGATCACCGAGCACGGCGCGAATCTCTCCGGCGGACAGCGGCAGCGCGTGTCAATTGCGCGTGCATTCATCCGCAATCCGCGCATCCTGATTCTCGATGAGGCGACCTCCGCACTCGATACGGTATCAGAGCGCCGGATTCAGGAGAGCGTTGACGCACTGGTCAAGGACCGCACAACGCTGATTGTTGCGCATCGCCTTTCGACGATCCGCAATGCAGACAAGATCGCGGTCATCCGTGACGGCGATGTCGCCGAATACGGCAGCTACGATGAACTGATGGCGCTGAAGGGCGAGTTCTATCATCTGCGCACGCTGCAATCCTAACTGCGGTTTCTGCGCTGGATGCGGAATTGCTTGGGCGTTACGCCGCGGTATTGGCGGAAGCATTTGATGAAGTGACTGCAATCGGAAAAGCCGGTCTCCTGACTGATGAAGCCGATATCGTGATCGGTAAACAGCAGATATTCCTCTGCCTTGAAAATGCGCATGCGTTCGATGTATTCCTTGCAGCCGGTGCCGTACCGTTCGCGGAATTTCACGGCGAATGCCGAATAGCTGAGGTGACAGCGCTCTGCAAGCTCACTGACGCGGAGCGGTTCCCCGAGATGGCTGTCGATATATTCCGTGATGCGGTCAACGGCATACAGCTCGGTCTCTGCTGCGGCACATTTTTCCGGCGAGAGACCTGCATCGCACCACTGCCGGATGATCCGATAGAGCAGCATGTAGATCTGTGCGCGCAGCATGACATCATAGCCGTACTGATAGCTGTGGATTTCGCGGATGCAGCCGGAGAAGATCTCCTCGCATCCCATCTCTGCGGCGGTATCTGCCGGGAAATGCATCGGCATGCCGTTTTCCTGCGCATAGCGGAAAATGCTGAGCGGGGAAGGAGAATATGACGAGCGGCTCGGGAATTTCCCAAGATCAAATTTGAAAGCTGCAAAGACCGGCAGCGTATCATCCTCCGCTGTGATCGAATGCACGGCGGACGGCGGAAACAGCACCAGATCGCCGGGGCTTGCCGTAAAGCTCTGATTGTTCGCCGTCATGCGGACGGTGCCGCGCTTCATGTAAATAAATTCCGCAAAATAATGCCAGTGCGGCTTGACGGGAAATTCCTCATTCGCCGCATCAAAGAGAAAGCACTCGATCGGTTCATTGAGCGAGTGGACCTGTTCAAACAGATTGTGCATAAGCATCCCACCTTTTTGTCAGTATACCATATCATCGCGGAAAATGCAAGGCGTATGTCTCTGCGTTTTCCGCGATTTTGTTGTATACAGACGGTGCTGCGGGCAGAATCTACATATTATCCATAATATCTGTATAAAATCTATTGCATTCTACATCCCGTAGTGGTATGCTGATAGTGGCAGAGAATACATATACGCTCTGCAAGTACAGAAAAAGGGGGAAATCAGATGATTTTCAGGGGAACAGGGAGCCGCACGGCAGCGCTTCTTTGCACATTGCTGATCGCGGCGGGCACACCCTCCGCAATGACACTGCGTGCTGCGGCAGAGGGTACAGAGACCGTGCTGTATGTCGCTCCGGACGGCAGCGACAGCAATGCGGGCACTGCGGAGAAACCGCTCAGGACGCTTGCCGGCGCACGGGATGCTGTGCGGAAGCTGAACGGCAGTGCATCGGGAGACATCATCGTGCGCTTTGCAGACGGTATCTACCGCATGACAGAGCCGGTTCGTTTCACGCCGGAGGATTCCGGCAAAAACGGGCACCGCGTCATCTATGAAGCCGCCGAGGGCGCAAATCCCGTATTCAGCGGCGCCGTGCAGGTCACGGGCTGGAAGCAGTATAATGATAAGCTCTGGGCAGCTCCGCTTGACCGCGACTATAAGCTCCGCAATTTCTTTGTCAATGACCACCGCGCCAATATGGGCAGCAAAGGCGTCAGCGCAAAGGGCGGCTACGGTGAATATTCCGTTTCGGCAGGGGAGGCAGACTGGGCGTGGGACTCCGGCAAGAAGAGCGACGGCATCAAATACAATGCCTCCGATCTGCCGCATATCACAAGCAATACCGATGATCTGGAAGTCGTCAACGGCACGACATGGAACGAGAATATCGTCTGTTCGCGTGACATCAAATATGACAACGGCTCGTTTGTATTTCTGATGCAGCAGCCCTACGGCGCCATCGCTCAGACGCCCGGCTGGGGCGCGGGCTTCTCGACCGGCGGCTGGCATACGCTTTACAACGCATTTGAATTTGTCGATTCTCCCGGCGAATTCTATTTCGATAAAACGGCACATATGCTGTATTATTACCCGCTTTCCGGCGAGGATATGACCGCAGCGGATGCAGAAGCACCGGTTGCAGAGCAGCTCATCGTTATTCAGGGCAAATCAGCAGACGATCGTGTTGAGAATCTCACATTCCGCGGGCTGAGCTTCGCGCACACAGAGTATCAGCTCACGAATGTTGCGGGCTCTCACGGCAAGGCAACCTGTCAGGCAGCACAGAGCTACACCGCCTTTGCCGATTCCAACTGGCATAACCGCAAATATGAGATGGCAGACACGCTGCCCGGTATGATTGATGTTAAGAATGCATCGTCGCTTGAATTCTGCGGCAATGTGATCAAGCACAGCGGTGCCGACGGGCTCAATATGTCGAATGATGTAGTGAACAGCCTGATTAACGGCAATTTTGTCACCGACATTACAAGCTCTGGCATCACGGTCGGGCATCCGCAGCATATCTATATCGGCGATGCGGCATGGAACAATCACGAGAAATTCCCGGTCGGCGTGGAGGGTCTCTGCAAGAATGATGAGATCTCCGACAATCTGCTCTATGACATCAGCGTGGTGCACGGCTTCGGCGGATGCGCAGCAATCACGGTGTACTATGCAGATTCTGTGCATGTGCTCCGCAATCAGGTGGAGAAAACGGCATACAACGGCATCCATCTCGGCTGGGGCTGGTGCAATTTCAAGGATTCCGAGACCTGCCGTAACAACATGATCTGTTATAACCGCGTGATCAACTGCCTGAACCGTCTCCATGACAGCGGCGGCATTTATACCATCGGCCAGATGCCGGGCACTGTCATCAATGAGAATTACATTCAGGGCATTCCCGCAGGCGGCGCAGGTGCACCGACCTACGGTCTGCACAATGACGAGGGCACAGCATATATCGAGGAGAATGACAATGTTCTCGAGATCAGCCCGAACGTCACCTACACGATCAACTGTGAGGATTACGGTCAGAAGCATCATCTGAAGATTCTGCGTACCTACGCGACTGTGCGCAAAATGGGCAAGAATCCGCCCGACAGCCAGATTGACGATCCGATCGTGGCCTCCGATAATGTGTGGCCGCAGAAGCAGTATGAATACTGCCTGCACTCCGGCTTGCAGGACAGCTACCGCAGCATCATGCCGGAGGGTCTCATGTCTGATGCGGATTATGTGTTCCCTGCAAGCTGTGCATCGAAGTGTGAGACAGAGCTGCCGATCCGCAGTGCAGGCTCCGGCAAGACCGTCTGGATCGCACCCGATGGCACGAGCACTTTCAAGGCGGGCAGCGCAATGACGAAGACGACCGGCACGCGCACATCTATCCGAACACCGGAAGAGTCCGGCGAATATCGCGTGTATGTGCTGGGTGCGGACGGCAAGGTGCTGAGCAAGTCTTCGCATCTTCTTCGCATCAGCGGTTCCGCATCGCAGATAGACGCAGCATCGTTCGATGTGCAGTCCGGCATCCAGACGGAGAGCTGCAGCGAGGGCGGACAGGATGTGGCGTACATCGAAAACGGGGATTACATCGGCTTCAAGGATGTGGATTTCCGTGACGGCGCAGAGTCGATTGACTTCCGTAGCGGCGCAAATGCCGGCGGCAGTACGATTGAAGTGCGGCTGGACAGCCCGGACGGCAAGCTGATCGGCACAGTGGAGGTTGCATCGACCGGCGGCTGGCAGACATGGGCAACACAGCATGCGGCGCTCGAAAAGACAACCGGCACACATGACTTATACTTTGTATTCAAGGGCGGAAGCGGGTATTTGTTCAATGTCGCATGGTGGAAGCTGAACTTCCCGCAGAAGGCAGTGCTCTACGGCGATGTGAACGATGACGGCAGAGTGGATGCCCGTGATCTGACGCTGCTGAAGCGGCTGGCAATGGCAGGGGAGCTCTCCTATCCCGAGGCGGCAGATGTCAGCGGCGACGGTGCACTCGACATTGAGGATGCACGGCTGCACATGAGTTTCCTGCTTGGCGAGATCTCTGCTTTCCCGGCGGACGCATAAATGCAAAACGGCACCTGAGGATTACACCCAGGTGCCGTTTCATGTATCGGCGAGAAGAAAAAGTCCGATGCGTCTGCATCGGACTTTTTGGTGACCCGTACGGGAATCGAACCCATGATTACGCCGTGAAAGGGCGTCGTCTTAGCCGCTTGACCAACGGGCCGAAAAATGGCTGCGGCAGGACTTGAACCAGCGACCGACCGGGTATGAACCGGTTGCTCTAGCCAACTGAGCTACGCAGCCATATCGTGCTGCACAGATTTCCTCTATGCGACTTATATATTATATCGCAGACCGCATCAAAAGTCAAGTCATTTGCGAAATTCCGTGATTTTGCACAATTGGAGGGTGTTCTGCTCGCTGTCATTTTGCGGATTGAACAGTATTCAGAACGGCTCTTTCGCTCAAAAGCGCTCCTGCTGACCGGTTTGCGCAGAAGAATGAAAAAACTGCGCAGAAAGGTTGCTTTTTTCTTCAGAATATGATAAAATAGTAATGTTATGGCAGGAATCCCCTGCCCCAATGCAAATCAGAAAGAGGGCTTTTTCATGAAGGTTTCACAGATGCTCGGCGCACGCTTCAAGGATACTCCGAAGGACTGCGTCATTGAGAGCCATGCGCTGATGATGCGCGGCGGCTATATGAAATACATGGCGAACGGCATTTTCTCGCTTTATGCTCCGGCAAAGCGCATCATGCGCAAGATCGAGCAGATCATCCGCGAGGAGATGGACGCGATCGACGGGCAGGAGGTCATGTTCCCGGTCGCGATGCCGGCGTCGCTCTGGGAGGAATCCGGGCGCTATACCAGCATCGGCAGCGAAATGGCGCGCTGGAAGGACCGTTCCGGCAACCCGATGGTGCTCGGCATGACGCATGAGGAGGCGGCGGTGCATCTTGCCATGAACGTGGCGGGCACCTATCAGAAGTACCCCTTTATGATC
>JAEEXH010000037.1 GCA_016291435.1 Oscillospiraceae bacterium | reverse complement strand
GATTTTGCAATGGGGTCCGGGGGCCGCTGCCCCCGGCGGGAGTTTGAGGGCAGAGCCCTCATTATAAATCCGCCGGAGGCACTCACCCCGCCAAATACTGATTGATTACAAAAAGGAGGTCATCCCATGCCCGGACGCGGCGCATATCAGACCAAGCAGGGCGCACAGCTCCTTGATTACCTCAAAAGCCATGCGGGACGGCACATCACTGCCGCTGAGCTGATTCATGCCCTCGCCGAAAACGGCACCCCGATGGGCGCGGCGACCGTCTACCGGCGGCTCGAAAAGCTCGAAGCACAGGGGCTTGTCCGGCGCTTCGCCCTCGATGACCGCGGGAGCGCCTGCTGGCAGTACATCGACCCCGCTGCCCCCGCCGCCGACTGCCACGCGCATTTCCATCTGAAATGCACCGCCTGCGGGGAGCTCTATCACCTCGACTGCGACCATTTGCAGGAGATCGCTGCACATGTCGCTGAGGATCACGGCTTTGCCATCGACCCCTCGCGCACGGTCTTCTACGGCGTATGCGCAGACTGCACAGAGAAAAAGGAGAACAAATGAAACAGCATATCAGAAAAATCACAACCCTCTGCGGCACAGCGCTGCTCACATTCGGCGCCCTGACCGGCTGCGGCACGCCCGCACAGGATGACGGCAAGCTGAAAATTGTCACAACCGTCTATGCTTCCTATGACCTTGCAAAACAGCTCACTGCGGAATTCAGCACACCCGCCGAGGTCAAACTCCTGCTCACCCCGGGCGGCGAATCGCATTCCTATGAGCCGACGCCCTCCGATACCGCTGCGATCCAGAGCTGCGATCTCTTTGTCTATATCGGCGGCGCCTCCGAAAAATGGGCGGAGAAGATGATTGCATCCTCCCGCAACGACAAGGAAAACCTGCGCCTTTTCGACACTGTGGCGCTGCTCGGCGAGGAGGAAAGCGAGAGCATGCAGCCGGAGGAAGAGGAAGAAGAAGACGAATTTGACGAGCATATCTGGACAGCGCCGATGAACGCCGACAAAATGGCAGACGCGATGCGTAAAGCGATCGGGGCGCTCCTGCCCGAAGAATCGGCGAAATGCGATGCGGCATATGATGCGCTGCACAAAGAGCTCACTGCGCTGGACACGGAAGCCAAGGAGATCCGGGAGAATGCGAAAACCGACACGCTGATCTTTGCCGACCGCTTCCCGTTCCGCTATTTCACAGATGCCTACGGCTGGAAGTATGACGCTGCATTCTCCGGGTGCAGCAGCGACACCGACGCTTCCGCGGCAACGCTCTCCGCACTCATCACGAAGGTCAAGGATCAAAACATCGGCACGGTCTTCTATCTGGAGAATTCCTCGCAGAAGGTCTCCGATGCCGTCTGTGAAGCGACCGGCGCAAAGGCGGTTATGCTGCAATCCTGCAACAATGTCTCGCGGGAGGATTTCGACAGCGGCAAGCATTATCAGGACTTCATGCACGAGAATCTTGACGCGATCAGGGAGGCGGTCAGCTGATGGCATACATTACCTGCAAGGACATTACACTGCGCTATGAATCACTGACCGTGCAGGAGCATCTGAGCTTCACGGTCGAGAAGGGCGATTACCTCTGCATCGTCGGCGAAAACGGCTCGGGCAAATCGACGCTGATGAAATGCCTGCTCGGTCTGAAATCCGTAGACGGCGGCACACTGACCTTCGGCGACGGCTTAAAGCGCAATGAGATCGGCTATCTCCCGCAGCAGAGCCAGATCCAGCGCAGCTTCCCGGCATCGGTGCGGGAGGTCGTGCTCTCGGGCTGCCTGAACGGGCACGCGATTCATCCCTTTTACACAAAGGCGGACAAGGCACGCGCCGACGAACAGATGGCATGCCTGAACATCACGGCGCTTGCCGACCGCTGCTACCGGGAGCTCTCCGGCGGACAGCAGCAGCGCGTCCTGCTCGCACGGGCGCTCTGCGCGACCAAAAAGCTGCTCCTGCTCGATGAGCCGCTCACGGGTCTCGACCCGCTTGTCGCGGCGGAGCTTTACGGCATCCTGCGGCATATCCATGACGAGCACGGCATCACGGTCATCATGGTGACGCATGATGTGGAGTGCGCGGTGCGCCACGCAAAGACCATCCTGCACATCGGCAAAGATGAGAGCTTCTTCGGGAGCTGCGCCGACTACGAAAAGAGCGCCGTCGGCAGACGCTTCCTCGGCGAAAGCCTCAGCCCGGAGCACTGCGCAAACTGCGTCCACTACCACAGCGCTGACTGCGACTGCGAAGCACACCGCAGGGCAAGAGAGGAGGGCAGCGCATCATGACCGATCTTTCTGCGATTCTCACGCCGGAATTCGTTTCGACAGTGCTGCTGCCTGCGCTGATCGCGGGCATTGCCGTGAGCCTCTGCGCCTCGCTGCTCGGCGTGAGCCTTGTGCTGAAGCGCTGCTCGATGATCGGTGACGGTCTCTCGCATGTCGGCTACGGCACGCTCTGCATCGCGGTCGCGCTCGGCTGGGCGCCGATGCAGGTGACGATCCCGGTCGTCATTGTCTGTGCCTACATCCTCCTGCGGCTCTCCGAAAACAGCCGTCTCGGCGGCGACACGGCGATCGCACTCTTTTCGACCTCCGCACTCGCGCTCGGCATCCTCGTCTCCTCGAAGGCGAATCTCACGACCGATGTGAGCCACTACATGTTCGGCAGCATCCTTGCAATGACACACGGGGATGTCATTTTCAGCGTGATCCTGAGCATCTGCGTGCTGCTTGTCTATCTGCTCTTCTATGACAAGATCTTCGCGGTGACATTTGACGAGAATTTCGCCCGCGCAACGGGTCTCAATGTGCGGTTTTACAATCTGCTGATTGCCGTGCTGACTGCTGTGACGGTCGTGCTCGGCATGATGATGATGGGCGCACTGCTGATCTCAAGCCTGATGATCTTCCCGGCAGTGACGGCGATGAAGCTCTGCAAGCGCTTCCGCGGCGTTGTGACCGCGGCGGTGTTGATCTCGGTGAGCTGCTTCCTGCTGGGACTGTTTCTCTCGCTCTGGCTGGATACGGCAGTCGGTGCAAGCGTGATCCTCATGAATCTCGCGGTGTTTGCGGCCGCCTCGCTTTTGCAGATGCTCCGCAGGCAGTCAGGGAAGTGAACAATGCGCAATAACGGCGGTGCCGCATCTTCCGGGCACCGCCGTTTCAGCGTGTCGAATAAGCTCCGTAAAGCCAATGAACCTATAATTAAAGTTTCGGTCAAGCCTTTTCAAAGGCTTGCGAGAGTCCAGAGGCGAGCAGCCTCTGTGTCGCTTCGCTATGCAAGCATAGCTAACCGCAGCGGGCGAAATCCCCTGACTTTAGGAGCTCGGCAGGGGTGAATCTCAAAAAGCATCCTGCGGATGGTTTTTGAGAGAGGGACGCATGTTTGCTTTGCAAACTGCGCAGTTCCACAAAGTGGAACATGCGCCTGCGATAGAGGCTGCCCCTAGGCGAATCGCCCTGCGATTCGCGATCTCTGGAATTTATTGACAGACTGAAACGGCGGTGCCCCCATCTTCCGGGCACCGCCGTTATTCTTCTTCGTCATTTCTGAGCTTCCGCCCGCAGACGGGGCAGTAGTTCGCCTCTGTGAATTCATGCTCCATCACAAAGGATTTCTGCCGCTTCTCCACGCGGCAACAGCGGATCTCCCGCCCGTCCGAGCAGTATTCGCACTGCGCCGGCGCCTTTTTCTTCGGGCTGCTGAATATGATGATCAGCAGCAGCAGGATCACCAGCAGGATGACCGCACAGACCAGCTTGTTGATGTCATGCTCTGTCAGATCATCCGCGGCGGCTGTCACAACGGTCGTGACGGCGGTTTCCAGCGGCTGCTCCTGCATCGGTGATCACTCCCTTCAAAGGCTTTTGCTCCGCCCCTCCGCGCTCTTGCAGAGGGGCGGTACGTTTGCTTATTTGAACTGCATCTTTGCTGCGGTCAGCGTGTTGCGCATGAGAATTGCGCGGGTCATCGGGCCGACGCCGCCCGGCACCGGCGTGATCGCGGATGCCTTCTTTGCGACCTCATCGTAGCAGACATCGCCGCAGAGCTTGCCCTCTGCATTGCGGTTCATGCCGACGTCGATGACGACAGCGTCCTCCTTCACCATATCCGCGGTGACAAAGCCCGCCCTGCCGACTGCCGCGACGAGAATATCCGCCTGACGGGTCTGCGCGGCGAGATCCTTCGTGCGCGAATGGCAGACGGTGACGGTGCCGTTTCTGTGCAGCAGCAGCATTGCCATCGGCTTGCCGACGATGTTGCTTCTGCCGATGACGACGCAGTGCTTGCCCGCGATCTCAATGTTCATCGCGTCGAGCATCTCAATGACGCCCGCCGGTGTGCAGGGCAGGAAGTTGAAGTCGCCGATCATGATATGACCGACATTCTCCGGATGGAATGCGTCCACATCCTTCGCGGGAGAGATCGCATGCAGGATCGTCTGCTCGCAGATCTGCTTCGGGAGCGGGAGCTGCACGAGAATGCCGTTCACGGTCGGGTCGCTGTTGAGCTTGTCCACGAGCTCTAAAAGCTCCGCCTCGGTCGTCTCCTCCGGCAGTGCATACTCATAGGATGCAAAGCCGCACTCTGCGCAGTCCTTCTCCTTGTTGGAGACATAGACGCGGGATGCGGGGTTATTGCCGACGAGCACAACTGCAAGCCCCGGCTTTGCGCCCTTTGCCTTCAGTGCCTCAACCTCTTCGCGCACCTGCGCCTTGACATCTGCCGCAATCTTCTTTCCGTCGATAATCTGTGCCATAATCAAATATCCTCCTTACAATCATTTGTGATCACTGATCGCTGTACGGCGTATCGGAAACGCCCTTTTTCCGCAGTCTCCCGACCATGCGGTCGAGTGCGCAGCGCCAGAATCTGCGGAACAGCCTTGTTTCACCGAAATGCTTTACCAGATGCGGGCTCACTGCGTAATAGCAGCGGATGAACGCACGCCCGCATGCGCTTTCCGCAAGGGTATTGTCGCGGAAACGCCGGAGCGTCCACACCTCGGGGCAGTCATAGGAGCCGTAAACGCAGGTCGCGATGTAGCAGGCGCCGGCGGTGTCCGGCGGGGGCGATTCCATCTGCTGATCCTCCGGCAGCACGCGCCGCGGGAAGGCATCCATCGAGAGCTGAATGACCGGCGGGAGATGCACCTGCATCAGACCGTCACAGTCTGCGAAGGCTCTGTTGCCGATGCGCTCCACACTGTCCGGGATCGTCACCTCCGAGAGCCCGGTGCAGCCAAAGAAGGCGTAGTCGCCGATACGCTCAAGATGCTGCGGAAGCTCCAGCGATTCCAGTGCCTCGCATTCATTGAACGCGAAATTGTCGATTTCGCGCAGGCTCTCCGGGAACACGACCTTCCGAAGCTGCGGACAGTGCGCAAAGGCACGCTGCCCGATCGAAGTGATGCCCTCCGGGATCCGCACGCTCGTGATGCCCGCGCTGAATTCAAAGGCGCCCTCTCCGATCACGGTCACACCCGCCGGTATCTCCACATCCGGCGAGGGGCCGTTATACTTTGTCAGCACGCCGGCACGCACCTCGAAATCAAGCGTGCCGCTCAAAATCGTGACATTGCCCGCCTGAATGTGGTTTGTCACACTGACATTGCGGATCGCCTTCTCTACGACAAATGCGCTGCCGCAGTATTCGCAGATCATTGCGTCCCTGTCGCTGTCCACTTGCAGCTCAGCGCCGCAGTTCGTGCATTTTGCATTCACAATCGCCATGTCTGCACCTCCAAAAACTTATGTGTCTGCATCCTCAGACGCCCCTGCATCGGTCGGCGCTTCTGCCTCTGCTGCTTCCGTCTCTGCCTGCACCTGTTCTGCGGCAAGGTCGGCTGCATCCTCTGCGTCCAGCAGCGTATGCGTGGTTTCCGCGGCATCCGCATCGCCCTCAGGGAGCTTCTTGCCGCGTTTCTCTGCCCATTCCTTCTCGCGGGCATCCGCCTCCTCGAGCAGTGCCTTCGATTCGGCAGTGTCGCAGTAGAGCTTATAATCGCCGCCCATTCTTGCGACGCGGCTGAACCCGACGCAGAGCAGCACGATGCCGACTGCCACGCAGATCAGCGCGACCGCCTGTGAGACCTTCACGGTGCCGATATAGAGGCTGTCCGTGCGGAGACCCTCGATGAAGAATCTGCCCGCGCCGTACCAGACGATATACATGAGGAAGATCTGTCCGTCGAATTTGCGGAATTTCTTTGAAATGATGTGCAGCAAAATGAAGCCCAGCAGGCACCACACCGACTCATAGAAGAAGCAGGGGTGCACAGGTCTGTCCGGCACAACGGAGCCGTCGGCGTAATTCTGCGCGATCCACGACTGGATATGCCCGCTCGACATGCCGAGGAGACCGTCTGTGTTGCCGCCGAATGCCTCATGATTCGTGAAATTGCCCCAGCGGCCGATGCACTGCCCGATCAGGAAGCCGAGCGACACCACATCGAACATCGGGAGCAGACGCACCTTGCGCAGTTTGCAGACGATCGAGCCGACCAGCAGTGCGCCGATGACGCCGCCGTAGATCGCGAGACCGCCGCTGCGGATGTTGATGATGGATTTCCAGTCGCCGCTGTATTCCGACCAGTGAAATGCGACATAGTAGATGCGCGCACCGATGATGCCGCCGATGACGCCGCCGATGACGCCGTCGATTGCGCGGTCGGAGTCGATGCCGAAGCTGCGCATCCGCGAGAAGGCGTAGATCATGGCGAGCAGCATGCCGAGCGTGATGATCACGCCGTACCATGTGACAGACGCACCGAAGACGGTGAACGCCGTGCTGTCAACATGCAGGTCGATGCCGAGCCGCGGGAAAACGATCTCATTGTCGCTGAGTCCGCTCAGCGGGAGATCCTGGAGCATTGCGAGGATCATGATACCAGTTCCTTTCTCTTGTGAATGGGGCGCGGGGTCATGCCGGTTCGATGACGGCGAGCGTCATGCGGTCGGGGCGCAGGAGCGCAGCCATGCAGGCTTCTGCATCCTGTAAGGTGATCTGCCGCAGCAGCCGGAGCCGCAGATCATGTGCGGAGAGCCCGGCGGCGGCTGCCTGCATCATGGCATCCGCCATTGCGGGCGGGCTGTTCCGGCTGATGAGCAGGTCGCCGTAGCCGCAGCGGCGGAGCGTACCGAAGCGTTTTGCGTCGAGCCCCTGCTGCCTTGCAGTTTCTATTTCACGGAGCAGCGCATCTGTGACCGCCTGCGGGTCATCGGATTCGCCCTCCAGAAAGAGCGTGAACCAGCCGTCGCCGGCAGAGCAGTCTACCGAGAGCGCGTCGGTGAGCAGCCCCTCGGAGAGCATCTGCTCCGTGAAGGGCGATGCACTGCCTGCGATCAGCTCCAGCGCGAGCGTGCCGAGCAGCACGGTGCGTTCGAGCGCATCTCCCGTGACCGGCGGGCACTTGAAGCCGACCGCGAAAAGCGGCTTCCCGACGGACATCTTCCGGCTGAGGAAGCTGTGCGCGACCGTCTCCGGCTCCTCCGGCATCAGCGTCTCGGCCTGCATCGGCGGCGCACCCGCAAACAGGCGTTCCGCGGTCTCGCAGACCGTCTCCGCGTGCAGGTCTCCCGCGCAGCAGAGGATCATATTCTGCGGGCGGTAGAAGCTCTCCCAGCTTCTGTGCAGGATTTCCGGCGTGATCTGCCGGATGCTCTCATGCGTCCCGACGGCGTCAAAGCGCACGGGATGCGTGTGATACAGCCCTTCAAGCAGCGTGAAGAACAGACGGTCATCGGGGTCATCCAGCGCCTCATCGAGCTCCTGCGCAATGATGCTGCGCTCATTCTCAACGCTCTCCGCCGCGAAATAGGGGCGCTGCACGAAATCCAGCAGCAGCGCGAGCGCTTCGGGGAAGTGCTCTGCCGTGCGGAAGTGATAGACTGTGCGGTCAAACTCCGTGTAGGCATTGCTTGCCGCACCGAGCGCCGCAAACTGATAGTCCACATCGCCGTCTTCATTCTTGAAGAGCTGATGCTCCAGAAAATGCGCCGTGCCGGGCGGAAGTGCAACCAGCCTGCCGCCGCTGCGGTATTGCAGATGCGCGGAGCCGAAGCGTGTGCCGAGCTGCGCGCAGGCGGTGCCGAAGCCCTGCATCTCCGCGGTGCAGACGGTGAGCCCGCAGCCGAGCCGGACGGTGCTGCATTTCGGTTCTGCCGTCATGAGACCGCCCCCTCTCTCAGCGTACCGCGCAGCACACAGACCGTGCCGAGCCGGAGCTGCTTCGCGGCATCCGTCAGCATCTCCCGCGTGATCTGCTGCACGGCATCCCGGCGCGCTGCGGCAGTGCGGTCATCGCCGTAAAGCGTGTGCCGCATGCAGGCAGCCGCGATGCCCCCGGTCGAATCGGCGCCGACTGCATCCTGATAGGCAAGCCAGCGCTTTGCCTCCTCAAGCAGTGCATCCGGGAAGTCTCCGCGCCGGATCGCCGCGATCTCCGCCTCAATGCCGCGCTGCGCCGCCTCAATCTGATCCGTGCGCACGCCGAGATCGACCGTCAGGGACGATTTCAGCAGCGAGACAGACGAGGTGCAGTAATAGCAGAGACCCAGCTTTTCGCGCAGGTCGCGGAAGAGCAGAGCGTTCGGGGCTGTGCCGAGGACTGCATTCAGCAGACGTGCGGTGTCCTGCGGGATGCTGTCATATTGATAGACGGCGCAGAGCTTGCTCTGTACCGCATCGGTGTCTTCCGTATAAAACTGCGGCGCGGGCTTTTTCCTGCCCGGCGCTGCAAGCTGCGGGAACGGAACTGCGGTTTTCCGCTCCGCAAAGAGCCGCGTGAGCATCTCCCCCGCCGCAGGCAGCTCCCGCGGCGAAACGCAGACCGCATCCACGGCGGTGTGCAGCATCATATCCCGCCAGACAGCATATGCTGCCTGCGGTGTGATCTGATCTGCTGCGGCACGGGTGCCGCAGGGCGGCAGCGCAGCGGGCTCCCCGGCATACGCCAGCTCTGCCGCCTTTTGCAGCAAAAAGCTCCGCTTGTCGTTCTGCTCGCAGTCGATGTCATCGAGCAGATTCTGCATGCAGAGGCGGAATTCCTCCGCATCAAAGGCGCCGTTTTCGGCGTTCGGATCATGCAGGCAGTCATAGACGAGAGCGAGCATTTCCGCCGTGACAGCCGTGCCGTCGGGCGAAAAGCTGTCATCGAGCCACTCCGCCGAAACAGTCAGCATGAGCGCATCGCCGCAGGATGTGAGATGCGCTGTGAGATCGGCGGCATAGAGCGCATCCAGCTGCTCCGTGAGATCTGCACGCGAGGGGCAGCGCTTTGTGCTCGCGGTCAGCAGATCGCAGAGCAGCGCATAGCAGGGCGACAGTTCCGCCGTCCGTTTTTCCGCGGGGATGAGAAAATTGAGCTCCAGCAGGCAGCTTCGGAATTTCGCATCGGTACACGCCGTGCAGCACACGCCCGGCGCGATTTCTTCTCTTTTCACAGCATCCCCTCCTTCCGCAGCAGAATATAGCAATACACTTTATTATAGCACAGATGGCGGAAAAATGCAATGGCTGAAACATAGAAACAGGCGGGCAGTGTGCGCATTGTTTCGTATGAAAATGCCCTGACACTCGTCTGAGCATCAGGGCATGCATAGATATGATTCATTTCACTGCACGGATGCGGTCGTGCTGTACCGTGACGGAATAAAGGATCGGCTCCACGGCAGGCTGCTGCTCCAGTCCAAGTCCCGTGAACTGCATCAGGAACACCGACTCAGGCACCTGTATGAGATGCATGCAGGCAAGCGTCCCGACCGGCTCCGCCTGCCACCACGCCGTCACTGCGGGAGAATGTCCGTGGTAGCTGTATGTCACCTCCGGAATGCTGCGCATCGGGATCGCGGCGGAGAAATAGCGCCGGAGCTCAGAGCCCGTCAGCGAGCGGATGCGGATCTTCTCCGTCACGGGGAGCTGCATCACGGTCAGGCGCACATTTCCGTTTCCGACGAAGATCGCGTTGCCGTTCTGCCGCTTCAGGAGACGGTATTCCCGCGGCACGGAAAATTCCAGTGCGCCGCCGCAGCAGGACGCCCGCTTCGGCAGCAGTGTCACGGAAAAGCGTTCGTATTTCGAGCGCTTTCGCTCTGCGAGATATGCCCGCAGCTTCCGCACGCCGAGTGCCGTCAGAACCGTCAGCAGTGTCAGCCCGAGCATCCACGAAAGCGCTGTGCCGGTGATCTCATAAGCTGTCGCTGTCAGCATAAGGCTCTGCCTCCTTCCGGGTTGACTCAGCCGCCGTAGGTCGTGACGATAAAGCCGTCGATGTTATTGCCGGAGATTTCCCACATGCCCTCGTTCGGCACCGGCACCATCGTGTCTCCGCCCGAATCTGCGGGAACATAGTAGATCTTGTAGGTGTCGGCATCGGTCGTATAGGTCAGCATATTCTTGCCGAAGACATAGGTATCCCGCAGCATCGTGAGATACTCCTCCAGGCAGAGGTCATTCTCCGCGATGTATTTCGCATGCGGCAGACCGACATAGCGGATCGCGGTAAAGGTGCCGCGCTCGCCGGTCAGATCGGTCTTGCCGTCGGGGTAGCGGAGGATAAAGCCGTAATCCGCCATATGGTCAAAGAGCCACGAATAGGGCTTTGTGTTCGAGATATAGGAATAGCCGCCTGCCGCCAGCTTCAGGTGCAGCTGAATGTCGAGCGCGGTCGCGGATTCCGGATTGCTTTTCTCCTTGCCTGTCTCAAGATAGCCGTAATTGAACATGATCTCGGTGTTGTCCGTCTCAGTGATATAGGCGCGCATCAGGCGGTTGAATTCCGAGAGCGCAGTCTTGTTGAGCGTTGTGTGGCCGGAATAGGAGACCTCGTAATCGGGGCGGTCCTGCGAATAATAGACCTGCTCCAGGTCGAGATCCTCCTTTGTGAGCGTGCTCGGGTTGCTGCTGTTGACCAGCACCAGCTTGCCCTTGTGGACAGCGTCGGCGAGCATCGTCACATACTGATAATCGCTCGGGAGCGCTGCTGCGGCAGAGGATTCCGGCGTCAGCACGGAAGATGCCGAAGCGGAATCTGCGCCGGCGGAAACAGCCGCACCGGGCTCAGAGGATGCGCCCGAAGATGCCGCGCCGCTGCTGCCGGCAGCGGCGCTGCCAGGCGACTTCGGATCGGTCAGCGAGGAATTGTCCTTCTCTTCCCCGCAGCCGCGCATGCACGAGCCGAGCAGGAAGATCAGCACCAGCAGGACGGCAGCCGCGACCGTGATGCGGTCCCAGCGGATTCTGCGTCGTTTTGCCATGAAAAAGTCTCCTTTATTTCTTCTGAAAAAGGCACAGTCTCACGCAGAGTGAGACTGTGCAGAATGATACATTTCTGTATGCAGATCAGGTCTCTGCGGGTGCGCCTGCCTCAGCGAGGTTATCCTGCGCCTCAGCGGCGGCTGCTGCGACCTCAGCCTGCAGTGCTGCGAGCTGGTCGTCGGTCGAAGCCTCGGGCATCATGCCCATCTCGGTCATCAGGCGCTCCAGCTCGGTATCGACCTTTGCGCTGCGCTCGAGCTCCTCGAAGGTTGCAACCTCCTCGGGCTTGCCTGCGCCGAGGATCTCGCTGAATGCAGCTGCTTCTGCTTCCTTGCGCTCGATGCGCTCCTCCATTCTTGCGAGCTTATCAAAGCTGCTGGAGGTGTCGATGCCGCCCATAGACTGCGCGAGCTCTCTCTGGGTATCTGCCATCTGGGAGCGTGCGATCAGCATTGCCTCGCGGGACTTTGCCTCCTGCATCTTCGCCTTCAGAGCCTCGACCTGCGAACGGATCGCCTCAGTCTGGTTCGAAATGGTCTCATACATTTCGCGGTAGTTGGCGACATCCTCATCCGCCTTCACCTTGCTGGCGAGTGCCTTCTTTGCAAGCTCGGTATCGCCTGCCTTCAGCGCTGCCTTTGCGCGTGCCTCCCAGCTTGCGGAGACTGCGCATGCGTTGCGGTACTGCTTCTCAACCATACGCTCGCTGGCAACAGCCTTGCCGAGTGCCTGCGTGGACTTGGTGAGCTCCTTCTGCATATCGAGAATGATCTGCTTTACGAGCTTTTCCGGATCCTCCGCCTTGTCGAGCATATCATTGATATTCGCCTTGAAAATATCGCTGATTCTGGAGAAAATACCCATCTCTGAACCCTCCTGTTATGTGTTTTTCGGGATGTGATTTTCAGCGCTCCGGACCGTTCTTCATTCATCCGGCGCTGCTTACTCCCATTATAGCAAAGTTTTTTGATTTTGTCAAGCGGAAACTGTTGATTTTCATGAAAAGCAAAGAAATGGAAATTCCGCCGGTTCCGGTGCTCATTCTGCGCCCGGCACGCACGCCTTTCTGACCAGCGCTGCGAGGTCTGCGGGGAGATTGTTGGCATCATCCCACTCATTGCCGAACTCAGCGGCAATGCTGCGATACTCCGCATAAAGCGGCGATGCCTTGTACTGTGCGATCAGCAGCGGGAGCGCTTCGCCGGTGCGTTCCGCCCTTGCAATCGCCTGACAGAGCGCGATGTTGACCTCTTTGCGCGAGCCGACGCATTCAAACGGCTTGTTCGGCAGCGCACCGCAGAGTTCCTGCAAAACCGGCGCCATATCCGCCAGATTCAGAATATCGGAAGAAAGCAGCCGCGTGATCTCCGCAAAGGAAAGGAACGGCGAGAGGATCACGGCGACAAACAGGCATTTTGCGCAGTGCCCGCACCATTTATCCGCCTTTGCGCCGGCATTGCAGCTGCGGAAGATCTCGTGATAGGCAGTCGGGAGCGAGGCGAAATACCGTGCGATCTGATACTCCGTCAGCGGTCTGAGCAGCGAGAAATACTGCACGCCGCAGCGGAGATATGCTTTCTCGTATTCCGCGAAATCGCACTCAAACTGATAGCTCTTGGAGTACTGATGATTGACCTCTGCCTCAGAAACCGTCGATTCGCTCGCAGAGGATTCGTTTGAAAGCACGACCGTTTTCAGCCCGTTGAGATAGGCTGTCAGCACCGCCGAGAACGCAACAATCGCCGAGAACGGCGTGTGCCCGTTGAGGAAGCCCTCCTTGTTGAGCCGCAGCATATTGGGGTCAAGCGTGCGCTTCGGCTCCAGAATGCGCGCTTTCGGGATGCCCGCGAGAACCGCCGCCTTCTCCGAGGAATCGCGGTGATTGATCTGATAGGCGTACGCATCGGCGAGCTGCTCCTTCAGCAGATTCAGCGTGACGATCGAATCCTTGCCGCCGCCGACCGGGATCAGCAGCCCGGAGAGCGGCTTTTCTGCCGCCCCGTCCGCCATCGTGCCGCATTCACCGGTGATCTGCATGAAGCTGTCAAAATCCGTCTCTATGCCGTTGCGGTAGAAGAATTCGCCGAGCCCGCCGAAATAGAGCTGCTTCCACCATGCAGTCTGCTCCGGCGTGAGCCCCGCAAAGCGCAGCACGACCGTCGGCGAGCAAGTGATCTTCCAGTAGGAGACCAGCTCCGTGAGTCCCAGAGAATAGATCAGCCGCAGCAGCGCGGGGTCTCTGTGATCCGGCACTTCCCGGCAGGGGATCCGCCAGACCGGACGGAACCGGCTCAGCCCCTCGATCTCGAAGTCATAGGTGATCTGCAAAACATGCGTCCCGGCAGACATGGCAAAGCCGTGATAGATAAATCTCGGATATTTCTCACGCAGTTCGGTAAATGTCATAGCAATGCTCCGTTCTATATGGATGAATGCGCAGCCCGCACGGAACTGCGCATTCTTTGCGTTTTCTGCTTATTTCGCCCTGACCGCCTCGCGGACGACCTCTGCGATGTGCTCCGCCGAGAGACCGAACTCCTTGAGAAGATCGAGCGCCGGGCCGGAATGCCCGAAGGTGTCATTCACGCCGACTCTGCGCACCGGCACCGGGCAGCCCTCGCAGACTGCTTCCGCGACTGCCGAGCCGAGACCGCCGATGATGCTGTGCTCCTCCGCGGTGACGATCGTGCCGCACTCCGCAGCAGCCTTCAGGATCAGCTCCCTGTCGAGCGGCTTGATCGTGTGGATATTGATGACGCGCACAGAGATGCCCTCTGCGGCAAGCGTCTCCGCAGCGGTCAGCGCTTCGTTGACCATGAGACCCGTCGCGACAACGGCAGCGTCCTTGCCCTCGCGGAGCGTCACGCCCTTGCCGATCTCGAACTTATAGGTTGCAGGATCGTTGATGACCGGGACTGCCAGTCTGCCGAAGCGGCAGTAAACAGGGCCGTCATGCTGAATCGCAGCCTCAACAGCCGCCTTTGCCTCGGTGTCATCCGCAGGGTTCAGCACGACCATGCCCGGGATGGTGCGCATGAGCGCGAGATCCTCGCAGCACTGGTGAGTTGCACCGTCCTCGCCGACGGAAATGCCGGCATGCGTTGCGCCGATCTTGACATTCAGATGCGGGTAGCCGATCGAATTGCGCACGATCTCGTAGGCTCTGCCTGCCGCGAACATCGCAAACGATGACGCAAACGGGATCATGCCCGCTGCCGCGAGACCTGCCGCAACGCCCATCATGTTTGCCTCGGCGATGCCGCAGTCATAGAAGCGGTCGGGATATGCTTTCTTGAAGATGCCGGTTTTTGTCGCGGCAGCAAGGTCGGCATCGAGCACGACCAGATTCGGATATTTCTCCGCAAGGGCGGTCAGCGCTTCGCCGTAGCTCTCGCGTGTCGCCTTCTTGATCACATCGCTCATGCCTGCCCCTCCAATCTCTCGAGCTCGGCGGTCAGCTCCGCCATTGCCTTCTCATACTGCTCGGCGTTCGGCGCGGTGCCGTGCCAGCCGACCTGGTTCTCCATGAAGGAGACGCCCTTGCCCTTTGTGGAATGCTGAATGATCGCGACCGGCTGCATCGTGATGCGCTCTGCCTCACGGAATGCGCGGTCGATGTCGTCGAAGTCATGTGCATCCATCTCGATCACATGCCAGCCGAACGCACGGAACTTATCCGGGATCGGCTCCGGCGAGCAGACCTCTGTGATCTTGCCGTCGATCTGGAGCCCGTTGTTGTCCACGATCGCGATGAGATTGTCGAGACCGTAGTGCCCCGCGAACATTGCAGCCTCCCAGACCTGACCCTCCTCGATCTCACCGTCGCCGAGGATGGTATAGACGCGGTAGCAGTCGGCTCTGTGCTTGCCTGCGAGCGCCATGCCGCATGCTGCGGAGATGCCCTGACCGAGCGAACCGGAGCTCATGTCAACACCGGGGATGGTGATGCAGGGGTGACCCTGCAATCTTGCGCCGATGTGACGGAGCGTCTTCATCTCGTCCATCGGGAAGAAGCCGCGCTCTGCAAGGGTCGCATAGAGCGCCGGTGCAGTGTGTCCCTTCGAGAGCACAAGGCGGTCGCGGTCGGCGTAGTCGGGATTATCGGGATAAACATGCATTCTCGTGAAATAGAGATAGGTGAGCAGATCCGCGATGGAGAGCGACCCGCCCGGGTGACCGGACTTTGCGTTGTAGACGCCCTCGATGATGCCCATACGGACATGGCATGCGTGGATCTGAAGCTGTTTTTTCAGCGTTGCATCCATATGTGTACCTGTTCCTTTCTGCCGCGGAGACCCGCCGGCACATATCTTGTTTTATTATAACATATCGCAGCAGAAAATGCAATGGCTCAGCCTGAAAATTTACGATACCTGCCCGGAGAAACGAAAAAGCCGCCCGGGAAAGGCGGCTTTCAGCTTATTGATCATGTGTCTCCGACGGATCTATAATGAGGGCTCCGCCCTCAAACTCCTGCCGGGGACAGCGGTCCCCGGACCCCGTTGTGATGCGATAACGGATTCTGAACGTGTGCAGTGCGGAGAGCCTTCCGCGTGAAACTCACCGGAGATACATCCTTTCCGGCAGCATAGAAAAAGCCGCCCGGGAAAGGCGGCTTTTCTGTACGGATCGCGGATAATTACTGTTCCCTCTTTCTCATCACGACTGCACCTGCGGCAGCAGCGGCAGCAACGCCTGCAAGCGCAACAGCCGGGAACGCATCGCCGGTCTTTGCGGGGGCAGCAGTGGTTGCCTTGCCGGTGGTGGTGGTTGCCTTTGCGGTGGTAGTGGTTGCCTTTGCGGTGGTGGTCGTCGCAGCAGCAGCTGTGGTGGTCGCGGCAGCGGACGTGGTGGTCGCGGCAGCAGTCTCAGACTGTGCAGCAGCCGTCTCGGAAGTCGTCGTCTCAGGTGCCTCGGTTTCAGTTGTTGTGGTAACCGTGGTCTCAGCGCCGGCGGGTGCCTCGTCTGCAAAGGCGTTCATCGCGCCTGCCGTGGTGAGCACTGCGATCGAAGCGAGTGCTGCAAGGATGGATACTGTCTTCTTTTTCATTTCAAATCTTCCTTTCGTCAGTCAGAATGTAGTCATTTAGGGAGGATGGTTTCCCCATGACACATGATACCACTTTGCGCCCCGGAAGTCAATTACAAAAGTATGAAAATCCTGTCACAATCCAGTAAATTTACGCGTATTTTCTTACAAATTGCGGCGCAGAGCTGCCGCGGTCACATGGAAACAGCACCCTGAAAGCAGTGCCTCTCCCTATACGGCAGAAGTCTATGCACTCTGTTATCTGATTCCCCTTACAATTCTCGATCTTGTATTTGCAATACACGGAAAAAGCAAAAATGAATCCTTTTCGCCCGCGCAGGGAAGCTCCCCGCGCGGGCTTTTGCTTTGTTCTACAAAAAGTCGTCTTTTTTTCGCGTTCCTTTTTACGGAATTTCACAGCCCGAACCCCTTGCCTTTTTTCGGAAAATCGGGTATAATAAATATGTATGCGTATCACGAACAAAGGGGAGGTCCTGATTTTTTATGTATTCCGCGTTTATCCTGTTCGACAAGGTGCTGAAAGGCACCGAAAAAATGAACGGCACGCAGATCGTCTCAATGACAGTGATCGGTCTGCTGGTTGTCTTTTCAGCTCTGCTGCTGCTGGTGCTCTTCCTGGCCTGCTCAGGCAGCATCTTCAGGAAGGTTCAGCCGGGCAAGAAGCAGCCCGCACCGCAGAAGAAGGCGCCCGCACCCGCGAAGCCTCAGCAAAAGCCCGCGCCGAAGGCAGCACCCGCAGCCCCCGCGGCAAAGGCGGCAGCATCCGCAGAGGATGACAGCGAGGTCGTTGCGGTCATCATGGCGGCAATCGCAGCAATGAGCGCTGCGGACGGCAAGCAGTATGCCGTGCGCTCCGTACGTCAGGTCACGCGCGGCGGCTCCGGGCGTTCGATCTGGGCACAGGCAGGTCTCAGCGATCTGACGCGCCCCTTCTGACAGCAAACTGATACTTTCAAGAATTGAGGATATACATTTATGGGTGAAATACTTGACTTTCTGACGAACACAGTCGGCGGTCTCTGGAACGACAGCGGTCTGAACGCGCTGTTCTCCTCCGGCGGCTGGAAGAATCTCATCATGATTCTCATCTCGTTCGTATTTATGTATCTTGCGATTGCAAAGGGCTTTGAGCCCCTGCTGCTCCTGCCGATCTCCTTCGGCATGCTGCTGACGAATCTTCCGATGGCTGAAATGTATCACCCGGAGCTCTGGGTGCTCGTGGACGGCCATGTGGACTACGGAACGGTGCTGCGGGAAGGCGGCCTGCTCGACATACTATATCTAGGCGTCAAGCTCCAGCTTTATCCCCCGCTCATCTTCCTCGGCATCGGCTGCATGACCGACTTCTCCCCGCTGATTGCAAACCCCAAGAGCTTCCTGCTCGGCGCGGCTGCACAGGGCGGCATCTTCTTCACATTCATCGTTGCGGGTCTTCTCGGCTTCACGGCTGCTGAGGCAGGCTCCATCGCGATCATCGGCGGTGCAGACGGCCCGACGGCGATCTATGTTTCGACCAGACTGCTCACCGGCGACGGTGCCATCACAACGGGCAACATCGCGCTGGCTGCATATACATACATGGCGCTCGTTCCGATCATCCAGCCCCCGATCATGCGCTTCATGACCAGCAAGAAGGAGCGCTCCGTCAAGATGGAACAGCTCCGCACGGTCTCCAAGACCGAGCGCATCATCTTCCCGATCGCGGTCACGATCATCGTGTCGCTGCTGGTTCCCTCCGCAGCACCGCTCGTCGGCATGCTGATGTTCGGCAACCTGCTCAAGGAATCCGGCGTTGCGGCAAGACTCATCGACACCGCACAGAATGCCCTCATGAACATCATCACGATCTTCCTCGGCATCTCCGTCGGTGCAACGACCACCGCAAACCAGATCTTCAGCCTGAAGTTCCTGGGCGTCATGTTCCTCGGCGTCTGCGCATTCTCGCTCGGCACGGCAAGCGGCCTGGTGCTCGGCAAGATCATGTATAGGGTCACGGGCGGCAAGGTCAATCCGCTGATCGGCTCCGCGGGCGTGTCGGCTGTCCCGATGGCAGCGCGTATCTCGCAGAAGGTCGGTGCGGAGACAGACCCGACAAACTTCCTGCTGATGCACGCGATGGGACCGAATGTCGCGGGCGTCATCGGCTCCGCAGTTGCAGCGGGCGTGCTGCTCTCCGTCATCGGCGGATAAACAGCCCCGTTATTTGGATATAGAAACAGACCGGAAACAGGATACAATGCCAGTTTCCGGTCTTTTTTTCACAGCATCTGCGCGCAAAACAGCGTCCCGCAAGCTGAACGAAAAAATTTTTTGAAATTCTCTGTAATACTTTCCCGTTTCAGTTGTCAAATAAACAGAAGGGGGTGAAAACACGATGGATCAGGCATTCGATGAGATCTACAAAGCCTATGCACAGGATGTTTACCGCTTTGCGCTCCGGCTCTCGGGGAGCGAATCGCTCGCAGAGGATATTTTGCAGGATACCATGCTCAAGGCAATCACATCCATCGACAGCTTCAAGGGCGGCTGCTCCATGAAAACATGGCTCTGCACCATCGCCCGCAATGAATATCTCAATCATGTGAAGCGCATGGATAACCGCGGTCTTCCGCTTGACGCCGCGCGCGAGGCGTCCGGGGATGACGACCCGTTCTCAATGGCCGAGAACGCGGAGCTTGCCGTGCAGATCCACCGTGTTCTGCACCGTCTGGAAGAGCCCTACCGCGAGGTCTTCTCGCTGAGGGTGTTTGCCGAGCTGAAATATGATGACATCGGCAGCATCTTCGGGCAGAGCGCGAACTGGGCAAGCGTCACCTATTTCCGAGCGAAGAAAAAGCTCATTGCCATGCTGAAAGAGGAGGGAATATTATGAAAGATATGAAGATCACATGCAGCATCGTTGAAGATCTGCTCCCGGCATACACAGAGGGACTGTGCAGCGAGGAGACCGCAGCGGCGGTCAAAGCACATCTCGCCGAATGCGCGGACTGCGCAGCGCTTGCAAAGCAGATGCCCCTGCCGGACGAAAAAACCGACAAGGCATCTGTGCCGAGCGAGAAAAAGGCATTCAGGAAGGTCAACCGCAAGATCCGCAGGTCGAAGATGCTGAACCGCATTCTCGGCGGCATCATCACCGCAGCCGTGCTTGTGCTCTGTGTGCTGTCGCTCGGGCAGATTCGACCCAACGGCGACCTCCCGAACTTTGACACGCTGCGCTTCTCGATTGAGACAAAGCGGCTGACAAAGCTGCTCACAGACGGTAAATATGACGAGTATCTCGAGAAGGTCGGCCCCGATATCGGACATGCGTTTGACAAGAACGCCTATTTCGCAGGGCAGGAGAACATTGATGCCTTCTACACAAAGCTCAACGCGGAAATCAAAGCGCGCTATGAAGCGGCATACGGCAATACAAAAGTGAAAAGCATCCGCACGCGCGATGTCGGACAGTATCAGATGATCGGCGAATTAGCACCGGCCGTCTGCGGCAATGTCGAGGTCACCTATGAGGACGGCAGAATGCTGGAGCTGTTCTATGTCTCGCAGGATATCGGGCAGTATGCCTGCGTTATGAGCGGATGGTCGGATTGGGGCAAGGTTGACGAATCGCCGGAGACGGCATTTGCAATGTGCATGGATTACCGCTATGATCTGCACATGGATGACAGGAACATCCGGCAGCGCATGCTCGTGCATGAAGGCGAGATGAAGGATCAGACCGCGCATATGGCAGTCTTTCTCTTCCGCGATAATCTCAGAGAGACTGTGAACGAGCGCATCAAGGAGTTTTACCGCCATGACGGCTTTGCCGTGACAGACTGCGTCTATTCCGAGGTGCGCTGGGATCCTGAAAAGGAGATGACCTATTTCATCGCGACCCTCACCGCAAAGGACAAAGAGGGCACCGCGGTCATGCAGACCCGCATCTATGACAGCTATGACGGCTGGCTCATCCCCGAGCCGAACAGCGCTGAGGTCTGGGAGCAGGGCTGCACGCCCGCGCTCGCTGAAGCACTGAAGCATTTCTTCAGCTGAGCGACGGCAGCCGCTTCTGAACACACACAGCCCCCGGTACAATCACCGTACCGGGGGCTGAAAGTTTATAAATTCCAAAGATCGCGAATCGCATGGCGATTCGCCCAGGGGCGCCCTCTATCGCAGGGCGCCCCTCTCTCAAAAACCATCCACTGGATGCTTTTTGAGATTCACCCCTGCCGAGCTCCTAAAGTCAGGGAATTCCGCCCGTTGCGACGGGCGGCGGGGGCGCTGCCCCTCGACCCTGCAAGCCTTTGAAAAGGCTTGACCGAAACTTTAATCATAGAATCGGCAGCTTTCAGAATCACTGCACAGCGATACCGCTTATTCCTCCATCGCCGCAACAAGGCTGCGCAGACGGATCTTCGCCGCGCCGAGGTTGTTGATCTCATCAATCTTGAGCTGCGTGTAGAGCTTGCCCTTCGCTTCGAGAATCGACCGCACCTCATCCGTCGTCACGGCGTCGATGCCGCAGCCGAACGACACCAGCTGTACGAGCTGCATATCCGGCTGTGTCGCGACATATTCCGCGGCGCGGTACAGGCGGGAATGATATGTCCACTGATTGAGCACGCCGAGCTTGCCGACATGTCCGAGCGCAGAGACCGAATCCTCGCTGACGACCGCCATGCCGAGGCTCGTGATCAGCTTGTGAATGCCGTGGTTGATCTCCGGGTCGATGTGATAGGGGCGCCCCGCAAGGACGATGATCTTCTTACCCTTTGCACGCGCCTCCGCAATGATGCGCTGTGCCTCCTCCGCGGTATCGCTGCGGTACTGCTCCAGCGCGGCATATGCCTTGTCGAGCGCCGCATTCAGATCGCCGCTGTACGCATAGCCGGAGAGCGCCTGTCTGAGCGACTTCGCAACGCCCTTTCTGCGGTTCAGATCCAGATAAGGTGCGATGAAATTCTGCTCCGTCAGGCGGGAATTGTTCGCCCGCAGCAGCTCGGGGTAATAGGCAACGACCGGGCAGTTATAGTGGTTGTCGTTTTCGCCCTCATCGAGATTATAGCTCATGCACGGCCAGAAGATGAAATCCACGCCCTGTTCGAGCAGGTCTTCGATATGCCCGTGCGCGAGCTTCGCCGGATAGCAGACGGTATCCGAGGGGATCGTGTGCTGCCCCTGATAATACACGGTGCGGTCGGATTCGCGGGAGCATTTCACCGCAAAGCCGAGCTCCGTGAAGAAGGTTGCCCAGAAGGGCATCTGCTCATAGAAGCTGAGTGCCAGCGGGAGACCGACCGTCGCGGCGGGCTTCCCGACGGGCTGCTGCTTCGCCGCGTCAAGGATCTTCTGATACTTATACTCATACAGCGCGGGGAGCTGCTCCGCCTTCGATTTTCCGGCGCCGCGCTCGCAGCGATTGCCGGAGATGAACCTGCCGCCGTCCTTGAAGGTGACGATATTCAGCGCACAGTGCGCCGTGCAGCCGCCGCATTTTGCGCTGCGGGTGGTGTAGGTGAAATCGGCGAGCTTGTCTGCGGTGATGGTCGTCGTCTCGGCGGGCTTATGCTCCATCGCATAGAGCGCGGCGCCGAAAGCACCCATCAGCCCCGAGATCGCCGGACGGATCACATCGCGTCCGAGCTCCATTTCAAAGGAGCGCAGCACGGCATCATTGAGGAAGGTGCCGCCCTGCACGACAATATTCTTGCCGAGCTCCTCGACCGACTTGGCACGGATGACCTTGTAAACCGCATTCTTGATGATCGACGAGGAGAGACCCGCAGAAATATCCTCCACGGTGGCGCCGTCCTTCTGTGCCTGCTTCACCGAGCTGTTCATGAACACGGTGCAGCGCGAGCCGAGATCGACCGGCTTCTCTGCAAAGAGACCGAGCTGCGAGAATTCGGCAATGTCATAGCCGAGCGCCTGTGCAAAGGACTGAATGAACGAGCCGCAGCCCGAGGAACATGCCTCATTCAGCATGATGCTGTCGATGCTGTGATTGCGGATCTTGAAGCACTTGATATCCTGCCCGCCGATGTCCATGATGAAATCAACATCGGGGCAGAAATAAGACGCCGCCTTGAAATGCGCGACCGTTTCCACGATGCCGTAGTCGATGCCGAGACCTGCGCGGATGAAATCCTCGCCGTAGCCGGTGACAGCCGAGCCCGCAATCCGCAGATTCGGGTGCTTCATCGCATAGATCTCCTTCAGACGGTTCACGATGCGGTCAAGCGGCTGCCCGCGGTTTGCGGCATAATACTGATACAGCAGCTCGCCCTTTTCGGTGATCAGCACGAGCTTCGTTGTGGTCGAGCCCGCGTCGATGCCGAGATAGCAGTCGCCCTCAGTGGTTTTGAGATCGGCAAAGGGCAGATCATGTGCGCGGTGGCGCTCGATGAACTGCTCATATTCCTGCCGCGAGCGGAAGAGCGGCTCGCCGACAACGGTATTGCCGCCGGTCTGCGCATGCTCGATCTTGTCCATGACATCGGAAAGCGGCATCGCATCGACCGACTGCTCCGCATACATCGCGCAGCCGTATGCAACGAACACAGGCGCGTTCTCCGGAAAGATCGCGTGCTCCTCATCGAGCTTCAGCGTGCGGACAAATGCCTCGCGCAGACCCTTGAGGAAAGAGAGCGGTCCGCCGAGAAAGAGCACCGTGCCCTCGATCGTTCTGCCCTGCGCAAGACCAGAAACGGTCTGATCGACAACTGCCTGGAAGATACTCGCCGCGACATCCTCGCGCCGCGCACCCTGATTGAGCAGCGGCTGGATATCCGACTTTGCGAACACGCCGCAGCGCGACGCGATCGGATAGCGCTTTTCTGCCTTCAGCGAGAGCTCATCCATCGCATCTGCGGAGATGCCGAGCAGCGATGCCATCTGGTCGATGAACGCGCCCGTACCGCCTGCGCAGGAGCCGTTCATGCGCTGCTCAACGCCGCCCGTGAGGAAGATCATTTTGGCATCCTCGCCGCCGAGCTCGATCATCACATCGGCATTCGGATAGTCTGCCTTCACAGCGAGAAACGCCGCGTGAACCTCCTGCACAAAGGGAATGCCTGCGCTCTGCGCCAGTCCGAGACCTGCCGAGCCGGTGATGCAGACGCGGAACTGCGCCTCCGGGAATTTCTTTTGCAGCTCGAGAATCTGCTCCGCGACCGTCTCACGGACACGCGAAAGGTGCCGCTGATAGCGGTGCGAGAGAATATGATGTTCCCCGTCGATGACAACGGTCTTGACGGTGGTGGAGCCGACGTCGATGCCGAGCGAATAGATCTGATCCATATGTATGCCTCCTATGCTGCCGGATGCAGCCTGCGGGAACAGTATGCTGTCTCTATTATAGCATATTACTGCGATAAATTCAATGGGAGAATCCGCTAAATCAACAGGCGAAGCGCATTCAGCGGGCGCTTGCCTGTCCGATGCAGATGCCGCCGTCGTTCGGGGGGATGAGATGATGCCGCAGGACGCGGAAGCCTGCCGCGTGCAGCCGCGCCTCCGTGTGCTGCACAAGCAGGCGGTTCTGGAAAACGCCGCCGCTCAGCGCCGCTGTCCCGATGCCGTGGATCTCACGCAGCCGCACACATGCTGCCGCGATGCCGTCCGCGAGTGCCGCGTGGAAGGCATATGCCAGCGCACGGCGGGTATCCGCATCCGGCGCTGCTGCATACCGCACGGCGATCTCTGCCGCGAGCCGTGCGGTCTCCATTGTCAGGAAGCCCTCCTGCTCCGTGACGGTGCATGTGAGCGGGATGCCGCCGCCGCCCGCTCTGAGATGCCGCTCTGCCGCATACATCAGTGCAGTCGCCGCTTCGCCCTCGAAGGTCGATGCACGGCGGATGCCGAGAAGCGCAGAGACCGCGTCAAAGAGCCGTCCCGCGCTGGTCGAGCGGATGCTGTTGATGCCGTTTTTCGCCATTGCCGCCTGCACGCGGTAATTCTGCGCATCGCAGATACCGAGCATTTCACAGAGCGCTGCCGCGTCATCCGGCAGGGTCTCGCGGAGCAAAGCCGCCGCAATGCGCCAGCCCTCGCGGGAGGAGGCGTCGCCGCCGGTCTGCATGAACGGCATGATGCTGCCTGCGCGGACATAGCCTGCGGGGTCGGAAATCAGGAATTCGCCGCCCCAGATGCTCCCGTCGTCGCCGTATCCGGTGCCGTCGAAGCTCACGCCGATGACGCGCCCGGTTTCGCCGTTTTCCGCCATGCACGAGAGAATATGCGCGTAGTGATGCTGAATCCTTGTGAGCGGCACGCCCCATTCCGCGGCGAGCTCCTCCGCCAGCGCGGCGGTGTTATACATCGGGTGCCTGTCGCAGACGATGCGCTGCGGGGTGACCTCCAGCAAGCCGCACATGCGCGTGATTGACTCGCGGAGCGCCTGCACCGTGCGCAGATCAGCCGTGTCGCCGACATAGGGGGAGGCATAGAGCAGCCCGTTTTTCGCGATGCAAAAGCTGTTCTTGAGCTCGCCGCCGATGCCGAGCACGACATCTTCTCCGGCGCCCTTCTGCATCACGGGCAGCGGCGCAAACCCGCGAGAGCGGCGGATCATGTAAGGTGCGCCGTCCAGCCAGTCGCAGACGGAATCATCGGCACGGAGCAGGATCTCACGGTCATGTGAGAGCATGAGATCGCAGAATCCGGCGATCTCCTTCTGCGCCGCCGCATCATCCTTGCAGATGGGTGCCCCGCGTGCGTTGCCCGAGGTCATGACAAGGCAGTCGGTCATACAGATGCCGTCCGGGTAATCAAACAGCAGCATTTGCAGCGGCGCATAGGGGAGCATCACGCCGACTGTGAGATTGTCCGGCGCGATCTCATCGCAGAGGGTTGTATCGCCGCGCTTTTCCAGCAGCAGAATCGGCTTCTGCCAGCCGGTGAGCCATGCCTCCTGCCCCGGCTGCAAGACACATTCCCGCCGCACGGTGTCCATGTCGCGCAGCATCACCGCAAAGGGCTTCATCGGGCGCTGCTTGCGTTCCCGCAGCCGCCTGACCGCATCGCTGTTTTTCGCATCGCAGCAGAGGTGAAAGCCGCCGATGCCCTTGACGGCAATGATCTTTCCTTCCGTGATCGCCCGACGCGCTGCCGTGATTGCATCAGCGCCGCGGAGACCGCCGCCGATGAGATACACTTCGGGGCCGCAGTCATTGCAGCAGACAGGCTGTGCGTCATAGCGGCGGGTCGCGGGATCGTGATACTCCGCCGCGCAGGTGTCACACATCGGGAATGCACGCATGCTCGTGCGTTCGCGGTCATAGGGCATCGTGTCGAGGATCGTGAGCCGCGGGCCGCACTGCGTGCAGTTGATGAACGGATGCAGATAGCGGCGGTTCGATGGGTCAAAGAGCTCGGCGCGGCACTTGTCACAGGTTGCGATATCGGGCGAGGCAAAAATATCGCCGCGCTCCTTCTCGCTTTCGATGATGGAGAATTCCGAAAATCCGGCATGTGCGCATTCCGATTGCTCCATATCCATGATGACGGCACGCTCGGGCGGCGCCGTGCGGAGGATCTCCGCGAAACGGTCAAGCGCTTCCGGCGCACCCTCTGCAATGATCTCGACATAGGAGCCCTTGTTTGCGACCGTGCCGCAGATGCCGCAGGCTCTTGCCGTGTTCGCCGTGAACGGGCGGAAGCCCACGCCCTGCACGATGCCGAATACTTTGATATTGCGTGTCTGCATGTGTTCACCTCCGATCAGATTACACATAAATCAGCGTTTGCCGGAGAGAAGTGCCTCCGGCGGATTTATAATGAGGGGCTCTCGCACGCTTCGCTATGAGTTTGCAAGCAAACTCACCTCAAACTCCCGCCGGGGGCAGCGGCCCCCGGACCCCGTTGCAAAATCCCCCCCGCCCCCGCGGGGGCGGGGGGATTTTGAGACAGAGGAGTCTGAGGGGATCGCTATCCCCTCAGCAGGGGTGTGGGGGCGGCGCCCCCACATAGAACCATCGAAAGTGCTCCCCGCCAGATACTGATTTATATTCGTAAGCGTTCCGGGAAAGTGCTTCGGAAATGTCAACAGATCAAATGAGAAGCGGGAGTTTTTGTTCACTTCGACGAAGTTTGTGAAAGTTCTGTGCGAGGGCTTGACATTCCGCGGAAAAAGTGGTATTGTATGTTTAGCACTCAGAGAGATTGAGTGCTAGCACAAACAACAAACGGTTGCAAATCACTGAAAGGGGGCGGGCAGATGGATGACCGGAAGCTGCGGATCCTCAAGGCAGTTGTCGAAGAGTATGTCGTGACAGGCGAGCCGGTCGGCTCCAAAACGATCGCAGCCCTGCCCGATATTCACGTTTCTGCCGCAACCATCCGCAATGATATGGCGTTCCTGGAGCAGCTCGGTCTGCTGGAACAGCCGCACACCTCCGCCGGGCGCATCCCGACATTCCAGGGCTACCGCGTCTACATTGAACGGTGTATGGGCGGCAAGGGGCTCAGCGAGGAGGAGCGTGCAAGGCTCGACGGCATGTTTGCAGGCGATCAGCCGCTGACAGAGGAGCTTCTCATCCAGAGCGCGACCACAGCCCTTGCGGAAATCACAAACTGTGCCGCAGTCGCCGTCAACGCGATGCCGCAGTTCTCCGTGATCTCAAAGGTCGAGGTGATCCCGACCGGCAAGCGGCTCTATGTGATCCTGCTGATCACCTCCGCCGGCAATATCAAGAACAAGGCGTGCCGGCTGGAATTTGATCTGAATGACGAGCAGCTCCAGTTCTTCACGCAGTTCCTGACAGAGCATCTGCACGGCGTCTCCGTCGAGGATCTCTCCCCGCAGATGTTTGAACAGCTTGTCGCGGCGATGGGCGCTTATATGACAACGCTCAGCCCGCTCGTGCAGGGGCTCTATGAGCTGAGCCGCGATATGATGCGGCAGGAGCTCACGGTCAACGGCGCAAAGAACCTGCTCACCTGCCAGGATCTCAACACGGTCGATATCGTGGAGTTCATGGAGCACCAGGATGTGATCGTTCCCCTGCTCAATGACACGTTCAGCGGCATCCATGTGATGTTCAGCGAGGACGGCGAACAGGGCGGACATTTCGTCATCGGCAATTCGAGCATGATCGTCGGGCGCTGGAAAAAGGACGGCAGAGACGCCGGACGGCTCGGCATCATCGGACCGATGCGGCTTGATTACGCAAAGATCATTCCGTATCTTGAATATTTCACAGAAAAAATCAGCGATCTGATTTCCGAAAAGGAGGATGACAACCATGAGTGATGAGCTGCGCGATGCAGACGGCTGCGAGGATTTCGAGTCGCTGGAGGAAAGCGGACTGCTTGACGCGGATCTCGACGAGGTGAAGGCTGCGGAAGCAGAGGCGGAAGCCGAAGCCAAAGCAGAGACCGAAGCCAAAGCAGAGGCGGAAACCGAAGCCGAACCGGAAGCCGGGGATCTGATCGGAGACGACACAGATGACGGCGAGCCGGACATCATCGAGGAGGATCCCGCAGAAAAGGCGCTCGCAGAAGCAAACGACAAATACCTGCGGCTCTTCGCGGAGTTTGACAATTTCCGCAAGCGCACCGCAAAGGAGAAATCCGAAACATGGGCGGATGCCGTCGCAAAGACCGTGCTCGATCTGCTGCCCGCTGTGGACAGCTTTGAGCGGGCGATGGAAGCGCCCTGCACCGACGACGCCTACCGCGCCGGCATGGAGAAAATCTATCAGCAGATGATGGGGATTCTCGAAAAGCTCGGCGTCGCAGAGATTCCCGCGCTGAATGAGCCCTTTGACCCGAAGGTGCACAACGCCATCCGGCAGGTCGAGGATGAAAACTTCGGCGAGAGCACCGTCTGCGAAGTCTACCAGAAGGGCTATAAGCTCGGCGACCGCATCATCCGCTGCGCAATGGTCTCCGTTGCGAACTAGCATATCAAATGTATGCAAATCTGAATTCTGATCACCATATCTCAAAGGAGGATATTTGTTATGAGCAAGATTATCGGTATTGACCTCGGCACGACCAATTCGTGCGTAGCAGTTATGGAAGGCGGCAACGCGACCGTCATCCCGAACGCAGAGGGCGCAAGAACCACGCCGTCTGTTGTCGCAGTTTCCAAGACGGGCGAGCGTCTCGTCGGTCAGATCGCAAAGCGTCAGGCGATCACCAACCCGGATAACACCGTCATCTCCATCAAGAGAAAGATGGGTACCAACGAGAAGGTGACGATCGACGGCAAGGCATACACCCCGCAGGAGATCTCCGCGATGATCCTTCAGAAGCTGAAGGCAGACGCAGAGGCATATCTCGGCGAGCCGGTCACCGAGGCTGTCATCACCGTTCCGGCATACTTCACCGACTCCCAGCGTCAGGCAACCAAGGATGCGGGTCAGATCGCAGGCCTCACCGTCAAGCGTATCATCAATGAGCCGACTGCCGCAGCACTTTCCTACGGCATCGACAAGGAAGATGAGCAGAAGATCATGGTCTTCGACCTCGGCGGCGGTACCTTCGATGTCTCCATCATCGACATGGGCGAGGGCGTCACGGAGGTTCTCGCGACCGCCGGCAACAACCACCTCGGCGGCGATGAC
>JAEEXH010000036.1 GCA_016291435.1 Oscillospiraceae bacterium | reverse complement strand
CGTGCATTTTGCGGGCATACCGTTGTCGGCAAGCATTTTTTTCATATCGGCAATGTCCTTGTCTGCGTTGTTCTGATCGGTAAAAATGTCCTTGTAACGATCAATGTCGATGATATGCGCTTCGCTGGCCGGCACATCAAACAGCCAGAGAATTTTCTCGCTTTTCAGCGTCAGCGCAAAGTTTGACATGAGCGCGATCATCAGAATACACAGCGAGAAAATCACCGTGACTGTGCAGAATTGCTTGGGCGCGCTCAGCACATCATTGAGCGACAGAAAGCTGGTTGACGGCAGCTTCGAGCGTCCCAGATGCAGCAGACTTTTTCTGCCGAAGCGTTCGCCGGTCTGCCCGCTGCGCACGGCGTCAATCGGAGAAAATCTCTTCACTTTGCGCGTGCATCCCCAGCAGAACAGCAGAATGATCGACACGACCGCCGCCGCGCTGATCAGCCCCATGAGACTGCTGCTGTCATTGCCCAGCACCATGTTTTCCGAAACGGTTTTCATCATCAGGCTGCCGAGCGGAATCGACCCTGCAAAGCCGATCACGGAGCCGATCACGGCGATTGCCAGATATTTGACGATATACAGCATGCGGATGCTGCCGTTGTCGATGCCGACCGCTTTCATCACGCCGATCTCGCGGAATTCCTCGCTGATCGTAAAGCCGACCGTAAACCGCAGCACCACAAACGCCGTGAGCATCAGCGCAACACTGATTGACATCATGATATATGCCGCGATCATGTCATAAAGATAATTGTTCTTTTCGGATTCTCTTGCGGTCACATAGAAATTGTCATATTCCTCTTTCAGCGCCTCCACAGCCGCCGTGTCGGAGGTACTGACATACAGCGATTTCATGCCCCGCAGCCATTCGGCGTCCTCCGCGGCAATCGCGCTGTAATCCGCCGTATCCAGAATCAGAAAGGGATTTGCCATTTTTTCATTGCTGAACTGTGCGCCCTTGAAGCGCCCCATGTATTTCAGCTTCCGCTCGGTCCCGCCGACGGTCAGCACAACCGTATCGCCGGGTTGAATGTCGGTATCCTGCGTCATCTGCGCGGTCGCATAAAAGCAGCCGGGGTCGAGATGCTCTATGATCTGATTGTTTTCATCGAAGTAGTGAATGCCCATTTCATCCTCGGAGATCAGCCCTGCGGGATTGAAGAAGTTTTCGAGCTTCTTGCCTTCAAATGTGAAATACTGTGAACTGAGAACGGTCAGAATGTGCTCGGTTTTCACTTCCGTCACCCCGGGCAGCGCACGGATTTTTTCTTCAACTTCCTCATTTTCAAATGGCATCTGCACGGTCAGATCGGGCACACCGGCGACTTCAAAATAATGCGCGATGCCGCCGGTCACAGCGATGATATTGTTCACTGCCGCGGATGCGAACATCGCACACAGAATCACGAACAGCAGCAGAATCACATTCATCGTTTTCTTGCGTTTCAGGTCTTTTTTGAGTATCCGCCAGAACATTGTCCATACCTCATTTCGTGTATTGGGTTTCTCTATGCTCCGATTATAGCACGGCAATTCTTAAAAAGTCTTTAACTGCGGAATGCGGTTGTGCGGCAGCTTGCATTTTCTGCGTATACTGCGCATAAGCCCAAACCGGCTGCTTGTGATAACGGGAATCCCCGCTGTTTTGAGCTGCACAGCGGGGATTAATGTATACCGTCTTTTTTTCTTGCCGTACCGCAGCACATTTGCTCAGATTCCCACCTGCATCGCCACCGTGAAAATCCTTGTGTGCCCGTCACTTCTGCGGTCGTTCCGGCTGAATCTCCATTGTTGTTCTGGACACATCATATTGACCATCTGACCGCCGATCGAGCCTGCCTGACGGGAGGTCAGGTCGCCGTTGTACCCCTTATTGAGGGTCACGCCGACTTCGCTTGCGGACTCCATCTTGAAACGGTCGAGGGCCTCTCTGCCCTTCTGTGTCATTTCACCCTTCATGGCTGTTATCTCCTTTTCTCGCGCTGAGCGCGTCTCAAAGCGGCATGTGTGGTTCCGGCTGCCGTGTGCAGCGCGTTCTGTTTTTCTGCCGCAAACATAGTATAAGCAGCTTTCGTGTTTTCATCAGCGGAAAGTTATGGATGCTGTTTTTGATCATGTGTTCGTTTTGATTTTCTGAGAAATGCGCGCAGTGCATCCGACCCTTCCGGAAACCTGATCTGCTTTGACCGGACGGATCTCTCTGTGGTGTATGTTGACACAGAGATGCTGGAAGGCGATCGGACCGCGAACAGCTTTGATGCGTTCATGGAGTGCTTGTATTGATGTGACGGGAAGATCCTTCATTGCGGGGGATCTTCCTGTTTTTTGAGAGAAATTCAAAAAAGCACTTGACAGATTCCGCAGAATATGATATCATGTATTTAGACGGTGATCGAAATACCGTCTTTTTCTCCGCTTTATATTTTGATGATCATCTAAATACAACGGAAAGGAGCGGCGCTGTGAAAGATGTCTGGAACGCAATGGCTGACCCGACACGCAGAGAGATTCTCAATATGCTGCAAAAACGGGATATGACTGCGGGCGAGATCGCAGAGCAGTTTGAAACTTCTGCCGCAACTGTCTCGCATCATCTGAAAATCTTACGGGAATCAGGGCTCGTCCTCTCCGAAAAGGAAAAGCAGACGATCACCTACAGCCTCAATACAACGGTGTTTCAGGACTTCCTGAAAGGCATCGCTGAACTCTTCGGAACGAAAGGAGCGCCGCATGAACATGAAACAGAATAACTATCTGAAACTCACAGCCGTTTACACCGGCATTGCGCTGGCTGGCCTGATCGCCGTGTTCTGCGTGCTCCGGCGGCTGCCCGACCCGCTCTGGTTTCTCGGCATCAAGCTGCCGCACTGGTTTTTCCTCGGTTTTGCATTTCTGATCGTGCTTTATTTCCCGTTGGTGCTGCGGCGTGTCGGAAAGGGCGTGAATGCGGACAAAAATTATCCGATGATCTCCCGTGCCATGCGGTTTTTCCTGCCGCTGATGCTGTTCGTTCTCTGGGCGGTGCTGCTTTCTGCCGGGCCGGAGCCGAAACCGTCAGCCGGCGCAGCAGGCGTTTGCCGGAGCCTGGCACTCGCGGAGAGCATTGTCATGATTCTGATCAGCAACGAGCTGCCGCGGCTCCGCCCGAACGGGATCCTCGGTCTGCGTGACCCGTGGACGGTCAGAAACGGGCTCTGCTGGGCGCGGACGCACCGCTTCGCGGGGAAGCTCTATGTCTGCACCGGCATCACGGCGGCAGCTGCCCTGCTGCTCCTGAAGCTGACCGGCCATACGGAACTGGTATACACTGCCTGCATTTTGCTCGCGGTATCCTGTGTTCTCCTGATTCCGCCCCATGTATATGCCTATTTTCACAGAAACGATGCCGAATGAAAGGAGTATCCGCATGTCTGTAGAAAACACCCTCGGGCAGATCACTGTCAATATGCACAGCAGTATCCGCATCGGCGGCGATACCGTGATCTATGTCGATCCGATCGGAATAGCCGATGCGCCGCATGACGCAGATCTTGTGCTCATCACACACCCGCACTTCGATCATCTCTCGCCGAAGGATATCAAAAAGGTCATGAAGGACGATACGGTCATTGCATGCCCGAAAATCTCCGCAGGGCTTTGCAGACTGCTGACCGGGAAGAAGCCGGTCACCGTCAGTCCGGGGCAGAGCCTCTCGCTCTGCGGTGTGCCGGTCGAGACCGTTGCCGCGTACAACAAAATCAAGCCGATGCACGCAAAGTTTTTCCGCTTTGTCGGCTATGTGCTGACGGTGGACGGTACCCGCGTGTATATCTCCGGCGACACGGACTATACGCCGGAGGCATCTGCCGTGGAGTGCGAGATCGCGCTGATCCCGATCGGGGGCACCTATACGGTGAACCCCGTACAGGCTGCCGCACTTGTCAATCAGATTGCGCCGCGGGTTGTCATCCCCGTGCATTACGGCCTGATGCTCGGCGGAAAGGATGCGCCCGAAGCATTCCGTACACGGCTGCAGCCCGGCATTCAGGCGGATATCCGCCCGGCAGTTTACAGCAATGTCATGCTCCGGGTGATGCCCCTGCTGATCGCGGCGGCGGTGCTCCTGATCTTTCTCGCGGTGCGGATCATATAAGCAAAGAGGGAGCCGGAGCGGCTCCCTCTTTCTGCAACAAAAACGGGCAGATAAAATCATACAGGACCGTCATGCAGGTTCGGGCGCAGCGCGATTCACATGGACAGAGCCTTGACAGCAGCGCGTTCGTATGCTATGATATATATGCGAAACTCTGCCAAAAGGAGGAGTCTGTATGAGCGCAACTGTCCTGAAAATCATTGCGGTCATCTGCATGACGCTTGATCACCTGAGCACATTTCTCGGCGCTCCGCTGCCGCTTCGGTATGTCGGCCGGATTGCTGCGGTCATCTTCTTTTTCTGCGCCGCGGAAAGTGCTGTTCACACGCATGACCGCAGGAAATATTTGCTGCGGCTCTATAAAATGTCGCTGCTCATGACGGCGCTGTCTGTCCTGATCCCGTTTATTCTGACCGGCTGGTTCCCGGGCAGGAGCTTTCGGCCGCCGGAAAACAACATCTTCACGGAGCTTCTGCCCGGCGTGTGGATCATTGATATTCTGGAGAGCACAAGACAGGATCCGGCGCGGCGGAAAAAACGGCTCCGCAGTTTTATTCTGTATCAGCTTGCGACGATTCCGATCGGACTGGCACTGAGCATGCTGATCGGCGATAAGCTGCATGTGCCGGATCAGGTGTTGCTCTGGCCGCTCGGTTCTCTTTTCATATCAGAGGGCAGCCTTTGGCTGACACTGATGATCCCGCTGTTTTATGCTCTGCGCGGCAGCAAAAAGAAGCTGACAATCGGGTATACAGTCTACTGCGCTCTGTATGCAGCGATCACCGTGCCGCAGCTGCCGGCGCGGTTCTTCCGATTCGTCACTGCGCGTATGCCGCTGTTATCCGATGCGATGATGAACATGATCGGCCTGCTCGGATTCGACCCGTTACAGCGGAATCTTTCGCTGTCTGAATCACTGCTGCAATACAATTTCCAGTGCTTCATGATTCTGGCGCTCCCGCTTCTGCTGCTCTATAACGGCGAGCGCGGCAAGGGATACAAGCGTTTCTTTTACATCTACTACCCCGCGCATATCTATGTGCTGTATATCCTTTCCCATTTCCTTCAGATCTGAAAACACCCCCGCAGGGTGCGCCTGTCGAGGGCGAGATGCGGGATTACGGCGATGTGTATTATCAGACCGTTTCCGAAAGCGGACAGTTCTTTGTATATCTGGACGGCTGGAAGGATCTGACCGACAGCGGCATTCAGCAGGTGCTGCACACGGATTTTGCGCCGAACAACTGCTGCATCAAGGCGCTGATGACAGAGTGACAAATACAAAAAACAGGCGGGTGCCCCGAACCGGGACACCCGCAGTTTTTATCTTACAATACAATCAGTCTTTCTGTGACGGCATGATCCCGCTCTGCGCGGTCACAGCACCGCGTTTCTCGCCGCTTCCCTTTCAATATGCGTTTCCAGATCGGCAAGGCGTGTGGGGAGCGGGATGTGGCTCTCTTTGTCCGTCAGCTGCATGGCAAGCGCGCAGGCGGTGTCAAGCGAAATGTAATTCCCGACGGAGATGAAAACGGGCTTGATATGCTTTTGTGTGCGCAGCGCTCTGCCGTAAACCTCGCCGCCGATCACAATATCGGTATAGCTGCCCGCTTCGTCTGCCGGCTCGGTGTAGTCGGTTTTCTGATCGACGCGGAAATAGGTCTTTGCAATGCCGACCGTCGGCTTGTGCAGAGAAAACGATGCGTGCGTCGCGATGCCCATGTGCCGCGGGTGCAGATAGCCGTTGCCGTCGAATATGAAAATATCGGGGGAGGTTTCGAGCAGCGCCGCGGTTTTCAGGATCAGCGGCAGCTCGCGGAAGGCAAGAAATCCCGGCATATACGGCACCTCGATCTTTCCGCTGACATGCTGCTTTTCAAGGACTGCATGCGTCTCAAAGTCGATCACGACAATGCAGCACACCGCATATTCATCCTCGCCCTGTTTCCAGTATGCGAGGTCAACGCCCGCGACCCGCTTCACATCGCCGATCGCCAATCTGTCTGCCTGTTCGATTTTGTCACGCAGTTCATTTTGCTGCCGCAGGAATGCTTCCTGCATTTCCTCTGTGTGTGAAATCTCAGTCATACGGCGCTCCTTTCGTCCGGTCAGTCAAAAATGCATTTTGCTGTATATTCATTATACCCGATCTGCGGAGCGTTGTCAATTATGAAAAATGCGCTGAGAGACACGCAGCGTAACCGCAGCGCAGCTCATTGATAGGCACTTTCTGTATTTTGTCACGAGATCATTACAGGCAAGCATCGCAAGAAGCATGCCGGCAAGTATCGGCACGCCTCTGATCTGCACAGAAAATGTGAGGGATCTGCCGGCTTCTGATATGATATAATTGCACAGTTCATCATACAGCGCAGGATGCAGGAGAAAAGTGCAGTGCCGGATTTTTAAGGATGATCAGTATTTGATGAATGCGAAAACTGACGCATGTGCGACGGTTTCGGCAGCTCTTTTTCAATGCTGCCTGCTTTATTGTGCTGAATCGGTATCAGATCAAAGACAGATCATCTTGCAGTATTTGCAGATTATCTGTCATTGAAAAGTAAGTGTAAAGTTGCTATGATAAAAATGCAAATTGGAAAAACTCCCTCTCGATTGTATGAATGACACAGGCGGTTCCGCCCCCTCAGAGCTGCCTGCGTCACACCTTTTTGCAAGACAAAAACCGTGCGGAACCGCATCCTGAAACGGAAGCTGTGCCGCATGTGATAAATACTGTTCCCGAGGAGAAAGCAGACATGCAGACAGCATCAGACAGCGTGCGGATCACGCCGCAGGAGCGTCTTTCAGAGACACTGCGGACGGTATCTCCCGGCACATGTATCCTGCTGGAGCCGGGAATTTACCGTGAAAAAATTGAAATCACTGTTCCGGGAATCCGGCTGATCGGGCATTCTCCGCAGGATACGAAAATCGTGTTCGGCGATTATGCGGAAAAGCGCGATGAGACCGGCACCGCATACAATACCTTCCGCACCTACACGGCAGCCGTGCTTGCGCCGCATGTTTCATTCTGCGGGCTCACGGTCGAAAACGATGCACTGGAGCCGGAAATCAACGGGCAGGAGGTTGCGCTCTCTGTCATTGCGGATGATTTCATCGCAGAAAACTGTGTGTTCCGTTCCACGCAGGATACAGTCTTCTGCGGACCGCTGCCGGAGGATCTGATCCGGCGCTATGACGGCTTTCTGAAGCCCGCGCTCCGCAGAGGCGGCAGCATGCGGCAGGTGTTCCGGGACTGTCTCATTGCCGGAAATGTCGATTTTATTTTCGGCTGCGGCGATGCGCTTTTCTCCGGCTGTGAGATCCGTTCGGTCGCGGATGTGCGCGGCGGCGGATATGCTGCGGCACCTGCACATGCGGCAGAGCAGCAGATCGGATTTGTCTTTGCGGACTGCCGCTTCACCTGTGACGGTGCAGTCGCCGATGAATCGGTATTCCTCGCACGCCCCTGGCGCGATTACGGAAAATGCAGCTTCATTGCCTGCACCTACGGAAGACATATCACGCCGGAAGGCTTCAACAAATGGAACGATACGGCACGCGACCGGACTGCGCGTTTTTCAGAATTCGGCGAGATCCCGCCGGGCAGAGTGCCGTGGAGCAGGCGGCTCACGCCCGCAGAAAAGGATGCGCTCCTGCGCTTTTTTGACTGATCACGGAAAGAAGGTGGATTATGAACAACAGCATTGTCTACGCCGGCAAGCACCTCATCACCTATTCGACAAAGCAGCATACGCACAGCGAATGGGAGCTTGTCTACTGCACGAGCGGAAAGGGACAGTTTGAATTCGGCGGTCTCACGCTGAAATACGGTGTGGGCGATCTGGTGATCATTCCGCCGCATGTGCAGCATGCGAATGTCAGCGACGAGGGCTTCACGAATGTGCATCTGAACATTGCCGATGCAGCCTTCCGCTTCCGCGAGCCGCAGCTCCTTCCCGATGACGGCGACGGCCATATCCTCAAGGCGTTCAATGATTCTTTTTTCTTTTTCAACAGTAATCTCGATACAAAGAATCTTCTGACAGATGCACTCGGAAATCTGATTGTCAACTATGTTTCCGCATTCCGGCATCTCAAGCCGCTGCCCGGCGTGGTCGATGACATCAAGGGCACAATCCTCCGCAATTTTACGGACTGCGGCTTTGAACTGGACAAATATCTGGAAACCGTGCCGTTTACCTATGATTATCTGCGCAAGCTCTGCAAGCGCGAAATGGGCATCACGCCGCATGCGTTTCTGACAAGCCTGCGGATGCAGATGGCGGAAAAGCTGCTCTGCTCCTCCGGGCTGATCGAACTGAACATCTCCGAGATCGCCTATAACTGCGGATATTCCGATGCGCTGTATTTTTCGAGAGTGTTCAAAAAGACATACGGCTGCTCGCCGAAGCAATATGCGCTTTCGCACAGAAAGGAAACCGTGAGAGCGTTCTGAGAAAGAGAGGACATCATGGCGTTCAGTATCATCAATGAGGCGCGCCGCTGCCTGAACTGTAAAAATCCCTCCTGCACAAAAGGCTGTCCGATCAGCACACCGATTCCGGATGTGATCCGTACATTCCTGGAGGGCGACATCGACAAGGCAGGTGCTATGCTCTTTGAAAACAATCCGCTGAGCATGATCTGTTCGCTGATCTGCAATCAGGAGAAGCAGTGTGAAGGACACTGTGTGCTTGCGCGGAAAGGCTCGCCGGTGATTTTCAGCAATATTGAGAATTACATCAGCGACGCATATTTCGATAAAATTGATTTTGGCAGCATTGAGAAAAAAGGCGTGAAGGTCGGCGTCATCGGCGGCGGACCGGCAGGCATTACAATCGCGATTCTGCTGGCACGCAAGGGCTATGACATCACAATCTTTGAATCCCGCGAGAAAATCGGCGGTGTGCTGCGGTACGGCATCCCGGAATTCCGGCTGCCGAAGCAGAATATTGAGCGCTACAAGAACATGATGCTTTCGCTTGGAATCAGGATCCGCCCGAATACTTCCATCGGTATCACAATCACCGTGGACGACCTGTTCCGCGACGGCTACCGTGCAATTTTCATCGGCACAGGCGTCTGGAGACCGAAGACGCTGGGCATCAAGGGCGAGAGCCTCGGAAATGTGCATTTCGCGATCAACTATCTGACGAACCCGGATGTTTATATGCTCGGCGACAGCCTGAATGTGATCGGCGCGGGCAATTCCGCAATGGATGTTGCGCGCACGGCGCTGCGGCACGGCTGCCGGAAGGTGACGGTGTTTGCACGGTCGGAGCATATCGCCGCCAGCGTCTCCGAAGTGGAGTACGCAAAGATCGACGGCGTCAAGTTTGTGACCGGCGTTGAGCCCCTTGAGATCACCGATGAAGGCGTGATCTTTGTGCAGGTCGAGCGCGGGGAAGACGGCAGCCGGCACAGAGTCGCGGGAACGGAAAAGCTCTATCCTGCGGCATCGACGATCATTGCAGTCTCGCAGGGGCCGCGTGACAGAATTGTGTCGTCAACCACCGGCATTGATGTGACGGACAGAGGTCTGCTGGTGACAAACACCTACGGAAAAACAACACGCGACGGAATATTTGCGGCAGGAGATGTTGTGCTCGGTGCCAGAACCGTTGTGGAAGCGGTCAATTATTCCAAGCAGGTCGCAGAGGCGATGGATGAATATTTGTGCAGCTTAAAAAAACAGGAAGTCTGATGTGTAAAAATGACCGTTTTTGTCAGGCAAAGGAAGCGGTTATTTGTGTGCGGTGAGTTCTGATTTTTGAATCAGGTATGCTGCGGACCGTACAAACGGAAAAATCACATCGGAGCATTATATTTTTTTGAACGCCGCGGCATTTTGCTGCGGCGTTTTTCGTTTTGAAAAGACTTGAAAATCCATGCGGTCTGCATGGATCATTTTTTTGCAGAATGTCCGAAATGTGCATAAACAGTCTGCTATTTGAAATGTACTGTTATGCTGTTTTTGGGTACAATAAATATAAAGAGATGAGCAGCGTCTGCGAATGGTTCAAAGCCTGCTTGTCAAACATCAAAGGAATGAACAGAATGAACCTGACACTGAAACAATACCGGGCGGTCGATCTCAGCATTCTGCTGTTCGTACTGGCCGCTGCGGAGGCACTCATTTCGGTGGCTGCCGGGAAATGGTTTCCGGGTGAGCTCTATGTGCTTTCGCCGACAGTCGCGGTGACTGCGATCGTGATGATGCGCTGGGGTGCATACGCTGCGCTGCATGCGTTCGGCGGCGGTCTTGCATACTGCATCGCATCCGGCGCGAGCCCGAAGCAGTTTGCAGTCTACTGCCTCGGCAACTGCTTTGCACTGGCGGCGCTTCCGCTGCTGCTGAAGCTGAAAAAAGAGAGGGTGCGCTCCGGCGCGCTGCTCACGGCGCTGTATACAGCCGCGGTATTCTGCGCGGTGCAGATCGGAAGATGGCTCATCGGGCTCTGCTTCGGCGGAACGGCGGGCGACATCGTTTCGCTGTTTGCCGCGGATTCGCTTTCGCTGGTGTTTGCACTGGTAACAGTGCAGATTGCGAGAAGAACAGACGGGCTGTTTGAAGATCAGATCGCCTATCTGATCCGCACGCAGGCAGAGCGCAGAAAGGCGGATCTGCCCGACGGCGGAGATACGGAATACGGAAACATCTGATATTCTGACAGACAAAAATATAAGGGAGGATGAAAAATGGACATCAAAGCTGCCGATTATCTCATATTTGATGAGGAAAGCGGCACCTACATCGAAAACCCTGAGCAGATTGTCCGGGATGATGTGGAAAAGCACTACTGGCGGAATGTGGCAAAGACTGTGATCAAGGACTGGCGGCTCTATCTGATGCTTGTGCCGATGATCGCGGTGTTCCTGCTGTGGCGCTATCTGCCGATGTATGAACTGCTCGGCTGCTTCAAGCAGACGGAGGATGCAAAAACAGTCGCGGAGCAGTATTACTCCGGCTTCTCCTATTTCCGCACGCTTCTCTTCGGAACCGGCAATGCCGAGCTTTCCATGCAGTTCATGCGCGCATTCCGCAACACATTCCTGCTGAGCTTTTACGGTCTTGTGTTCGGCTTCCCGGTGCCGATTCTCATTGCACTGTTTTTCAATGAGATCCGCTCGAACATCACGCGCAGCATTTATCAGGTTCTGACCTATCTGCCGAAGTTCATGTCAACGGTTGTCATGACCTCGCTGGTGATCATGCTGGTCAAGCAGGGCTCCGATACATCCGGCATGCAGCCGGGCGTCATCTCGCAGATGCTTTCCCATCTCGGGCTGATTTCCACCGAAGCTGCCTACGGCGGCCTGCTGAACAATCCCGCGTTCTTCCGCGCCATCTATCAGATCAGCGGCATCTGGGAGGGTGCGGGCTATGACAGCATTGTGTTCTTTGCTGCGATCATCGCGATCTCGCCGACCAGCTATGAAGCGGCGCAGATCGACGGTGCGGGCAAGCTCTCGCAGATGCGGTATGTTGTGCTGCCGATGATCTTCTCGACCATCGTCATCATGCTGATCACCCGCATCGGCTCGCTGCTCAATGTCGGCTATGAAAAGGTGCTGCTGCTTTACAATGCGAATACCTATGTCACTGCCGATGTTGTATCGACCTTTGCACAGCGCAACGGCATCGCGGGCGCCCTGAAGGGCATGGCTTCCGCTGCGGAGATGCTGAGCAATATCATCGGAATGCTGCTGGTGATCGGTGCGAACACCATCGCCCGCAAGGCTTCGGATGTATCCCTGTATTAAAGAGGTAGGCTCATGAGAAGAAAACTTGAAATGTCCGAGCTGATTTTCAGGCTCCTGAGCTATCTGCTGCTGACGATGTTTGCAGTCGCATGTCTCTATCCGTTTGTGTATACTTTGTCCTCTGCGGTCAGCGGCTACAACGAGGTGCGTGATTCCACGATTGTTCTGCTCCCGAAGAATGTGCAGTTTGACGCATTCCGGGATGTGTTCAATGACAATGTGTTCTGGAACGCATACACAAACACATTGTTCCTGACCTTCTACGGCACGATCTGGGAGATGATCCTCTCGGTGCTCGGCGCATATGCGCTCTCCAAGAAGCGTCTGCTCTTCCGCAAGACCTTCAACTTCTTCCTTGTGTTCACGATGTGGTTCAGCGCGGGCCTTGTTCCGCAGTATCTGAATTATCTCGCGACAAAGCGTGCGTTTCAGGGCATCGGCATCATGGACGACAAGTGGCTGGTCGTCATTGCGATGGGCATGCAGGCAATGAACATCATCCTGCTGCGCAACGCCTTTGAGAAGGTTCCGTCTGAAATTGAAGAGGCGGCGATCGTGGACGGTGCAACCGAAATGCAGGTGCTCTCCAAGGTGTATCTGCCGATGAGCAAATCCATTCTGGCGACCGTTGCGCTGTTCTTCGGCATCTCGCGCTGGAACGGTTACTTCTGGGCAAGACAGATGATCTCCAGCGCCAACGAGCAGCCGCTTCAGGTCTACATGAGACTCAGGCTGGAGGAATACTCCGACCCGGAGCTGACGACAAACTGGCAGCTCAGTCACAGCTACGCACCCGATTCCGTGATCTATGCACTGATTATCTGCTCGATCATCCCGATCCTTGTCATTTATCCCTTCATTCAGAAATACTTTGCCAAGGGCGTCAATGTCGGCGGCGTGAAGGAATAACGCATTCATCCAGTTATCAGCCGCGATGCAGAGTGCCGCGGTGATATAAGCAGAAAAGAGATCTCAAGAAAAACAGGAGGACCACCATGAAAGCAAAATCCATCTCAGCAATGCTGCTGGCTGTGGTTATGACGGCAACAGCATTCACCGGCTGCGGCGTGCAGCCGGAATCGAGTACCTCTGAGAGCAAGGCGGAGTCATCCGCTGCGGGCGATTCGTCCGGCTCCGAGGCTTCGACGGCGGAAAATTCGTCGGCGGAAGATCAGCTGACCTATGCAGACGGCACCGTGCTGCGCATGGCATGCGGCTACAACAGCGATAAGACCGGCATGAGCTTCACTGCCGATCTTGCCGGCGAGGGCATTACCCTTGCAGACGGAAAGACCTACAACTCCGGCGACCTGAAGCCCACATGGCAGGCGGTCGAGGAGCTGCTCAAGATCAAGATCGAGGACAAGTATCAGGGCAACAAGGCAGCCGATGAGTATCAGTACTGGGATGCACAGCTCGATCAGGTTGATATGCTCAGCGGCACAGCAACGCTCCTTTCGGAGAACGGTCAGCAGGGCAAGCTCGTCAATCTCGCAGAGTACATTGACAAGATGCCGAATTTCAAGGCGTATCTCGCGGAGAACCCGATTGTCCGTCTGTCCATCACCGGCGCGGCAGCGGGTCCGAATTCCGGCGCAATCTATTTCTCGCCCTATTTTGACGGCGTCAACGACATCGAGCGTATGCCGCTGATGAGAACTGACTGGGTCGAGAAGCTGCTCAACGGCTCCGGCGAATTTACCGCGGACGCAAGCAACAAGACCGCAGCGCCTGTCTGTCAGCCCTATATGCCGACCTCCGGCAGCATCGACATCGAGGTTGTCAAGGCAGACGGCTCCGCAGTCGAGACCGTCAAGAAGAATTATGATGCTTACGGCAACATCGTAGACAAGATGAATGCAGCCGGTTCGATGGACGGCGCCGCGGCAGTCAACATGTTCCGCGAGTACATCGACAAGACCTACGACGGCTACTACGGCGAAAACCGCGCTGACCTGTTCATCGGTCAGAATGCGGCATGGGATGCAGATGAGCTGGTCGCACTGCTCCGCTGCGTCGTCGCAAACCCGCAGACACTGAACGGCACGGACAGCGTGCAGGGTCTGTTCAGCCGCGAGGATGCAAACACCCAGAGACGCGTCGATATGTACCGTCTGGCAGGCACCCTGTACGGCATCCGCGGCATGGAGTCCAGACTGGATTATCTCTATGTCGGCACGGACGGCGAGCTGCACGATTGCCGCAGCGAAGCCGGAACTTATGAGGCACTTTCCAGAATGCACGATATGGTCACGGAGGGTCTGATCTCCAGCGCATTCGTGAATCAGGAAGATGTCAAGACCGAGAAGTATCTCTCCGATGACAGCGGCTTCATGCACTATGACTACAACCAGACCCAGACTGCTTACAACGCAACTGCGCTGGACAACGCTTCCGGCGAAAAGTACATGGCAGTCATGGTTCCGGTCGCACGCTGGAATGACGGCTCTGAGAAGTACATGAGATTCACTGAGTCCTGGCGTTCTGTCAAGACCGACGGCTGGGGCATCTCCGCTGCCGGTGTCAAGGACAACGCTGACAAGCTGAACGCCTGCCTGAAGCTCATCGACTATGCTTACAGCCCCGAGGGACAGGTGATGATGTCCTACGGTCCTGACGCATTTGTCAAGCACGATGCTTCCGGCAATGTCGAAACCTTCACCTTCAACGGCAAGGAGTGGCCGGTCATCTCCGAAAAGTCCTATGAGGATCTCTGGAAGCTCCAGAACGGCAACTACACCAACTACGCCCGCTACTACATCGGCTCCACCCTCAGCTTCGTGAAGAGCCAGGCGTTTGAGTATCAGTGCACACACGAAGTCGGCAAGGAGGGCGCAGGCAAGATCTCCAAGGCCATCGCACTCGGCACGATCAAGCATCCGGAGCTTGCCATCGCAGAAAACTCCTGGTACACCTCCGTTCCGACGGTTCTTCCGCAGGAAGTCGCAGAGATCAACGCAATCAATGAGCTGACCTCCCTGAGCGGCTCCGGCCAGTTCGGCGTGAACAAGGAAACGGTCAACATTTTTGTTGACATCATCTGCAAGGGCTTCACGGGTGAAGCAGGCGCAGACGCAGCCGCAACCGCAGAAAAGGTCTCCAAGGATGTCGCAGACGGCGGCTGGGGCGGCAATACATATCTCGCACGCAGAAACGAAGCATGGCAGAGACTTCTGACCTTCTACAAATCCGTCAACGGCTGATCGCGACAGACGAAACCCTCGGTATCACTTGCAAATTGCCGTGCGAACAGAACAACATCTTTCGCACGGCAATATGCTTATCAAGGCAGCCGCGGCTGACCTGAACAGAGCGCTGCTTTCGGGCTCGCCTGAGAAAAGGAAGGATCTTATGTATAAGAAACAGATGACATATCAAAAGATCGTGTGCATACTTGCTCTGATCGCATCGGCACTGGTATTTTTCGGTTCTCTCGGGCTTTCGACCGATCTGTATGACGCACTGTCAAGAACAATACTCTATCCCGATTTTGATCTGGACGCAACATCGGTTCCCGGGTCAAGAGTCTATTATGATATGTTCGGCTTCAATTCCGCCTTTACAAAGGCTTCGATCGGCCTGATCCTGATCACGCTGATCCTGTTCATCACCAATACGCACACACGCAGAAAGTATTACATCGGAAATTATATCGCAGTCGGCCTTACAGCGGCTGCTGCGATCGGAATATCGGTCTGGAGCATCCCGCAGATCGCAGGCTTCAAATCGCGCTTTCAGAATGAGGTCGATTTTGAAGCGCTCAAGGCATATGCAAAGGACTGGGGCACGCTGTATATCGGCAGAGAGGACACCTTCTGGTTTGATCTGAACTATGTCATTCTGGGGATCCTGCTGCTGACGACCGTGCTGCTGATCCTGAATGTCTGGTTCAAAACGGTTGTGATGAAGGCAGAAAAACGCGCTGTCGGATGCAGAAAGGATGAGATCCATGTCACAGTATAATGCTGCGGATATCAAAAAGGACCGGCTCAGATTCACGAAAAACAAGCAGTCTTCCGGGCTGATCCTGCTGTCGATCGCTGCAAATGCACTTTATTTTGTCAGCATTTACAGCTCGGATGTCGGCGGGTACTATTACAGATTTTTCATCGTGCTTTCGATCGTCTACAATCTGATTTTCATGCTCACGGCGTTTCTCGCCTCAGAGGGCGTCAAGAATTACAAGCTCTCCTACGCATACACCGCGATTGTGCTGGGCGCTTTGCAGGTCGCACGGATCTTTTTCATTCCGATGCGGGCACACCGCGAGCCGAATCCTGTTGTGGGCGCAGAGACCCTGACGGTGATGTCCGGCGGACAGTTCCGGTATGTCACGGCATGTCTGCTGATTTCGGCGGCGCTGCTGATCTGTGCCGGCGTGATCGGCATCCGGAAATCAACGGTGCTCAGCAAATATCAGGCGGAGCTCCGACAGATGAATCGAGAGGGATGAACCATGAGCGATCTGAAATTACGGCATCTTGAGAAGATCTACGACAACAATGTGCAGGCAGTCTATGACTTTAATCTGGATATCAGGCACGGAGAGCTGATCGTTCTTGTCGGTCCCTCCGGCTGCGGCAAATCGACCACGCTCCGCATGGTTGCGGGGCTTGAGGATATTTCGGCAGGCAATCTCATCATCGACGGCAGAGATGTCACGCAGATGCCGCCGAAGGACCGCGACATCGCGATGGTATTCCAGAATTATGCGCTCTACGGTCACATGACCGTCTATGAGAACATGGCGTTTTCGCTGATGCTCCGCAAGGAGGATCAGAACGAGATCCACCGCAAGGTGCTGGCGGCTGCCGAGATCCTCGATCTGACCGAGCAGCTCAACAAAAAGCCCAGCCAGCTTTCGGGCGGTCAGCGGCAGAGAGTCGCAATGGGCAGAGCAATCGTGCGCACACCGAAGGTCTTTCTCTTTGACGAGCCGCTCTCGAATCTCGACGCGAAGCTCAGAAGCTCGACCAGACGCGAGATCCTGATGCTGCACAAGCGGCTGGATGCGACCATGATCTATGTCACGCATGACCAGACCGAAGCGCTGACGCTTGCGGACAGAATCGTCTGCATGTCGATGGGGCATGTGCAGCAGATCGGCACGCCGATCGAGTTGTATGATTCGCCGGCGAATCTTTTTGTTGCAGGCTTTATCGGTCTGCCGCCGATGAATCTCTATGATGTCCTGATCAAGGACGGCACTGCGAGCTGCGATGATTTCATGACGCCGCTGACTGCGGAGGACTGCTGGCAGCTGATGCAGTATGAGGGCAAGGTCGTGACAATGGGCGTGCGCCCGGAGAATGTTGTGCCGGGCGGCACCATCACGGTCAATGTGATGCAGAATGAAAATCTCGGGCAGAACACGCTGGTCAGCGGCACGGTCGGCAGGCAGAAGATCACCTGCAAATTCCGCGACTGGTGTACCTATCAAACAGGCGATCAGGTCAGGGTCAGCTTCCAGAAAAAGCATTTCTTCGACAAGCAGACCACAAAGGCGATCAGACGGTAAAGGAGGAAAAGCGGATGGCAAATTTGAAAGCCGAAGGAAGCGGGAGACGCGGGTTCAGGGAGACGATCCGCAAATCAATCGTCTCGCTGAAGCGTTCTCCGCAGAGCATTCCGCTCCTGACGCTGGCTGCGGCATTTCTGGTTTTCTCGCTGAATCTTTCTGCGATCGCAAACACAACAGCCAGAATCAACGGTGCCAATATGGGACAGTGCGAGTTTGTCGGAATGCTGTTTTCGATTCTCGCGTTTGTCGTGTTCCTGCGGTCATTCCCGCGCCGCAAGCCGCCGGTCAGACCGATGATTGTGCTGCTTTACGTTATGCTGGCGCTGCTTGAAGCCGCAGATACGCTCTATCTCGTGCGCATTCTCAGCGCTGTCAACCGTGCGGAAAACCGCATCGTTGTGGACGCGCAGACCATGTATATCAGCACGGCATATAATGTGATCGTCGCGCACATGATCCTGATCGGCGCAACGGCGGTGCTGTTTGCGCTGCTCCCGGTCTACGCGAAGGCGATCCGAAAGATCAACACCTCGATCGAAGTAGACACGATGGGTGACATGCAGGCGATTGATATTTCCGGCGAAGATTGAAAAACAGGTGAGGCACAATGAAAAACACAGCGAAACAGGACCGGACGGCAGAAGCCTATTACAATGTGAAAACAGATGCGGCCGATCGGCTCCTGAGCACAGAGAAAGCACCGTCTGTTCCCGATACAGAGCTGCGGAAATACACCAAAAAGCGCAGATTTCAGATTCCTGCGCCGGTGAAGATCATCGGGCTGAAATTCTGGTTTGCGGGTGCCGCATGCTACTTCTTCCTCTGGGGACTGGGTCTGTATGTTCACGGGCTTGACATGCTCTTTGTGCTGGCGGTCGGGCTCGGGCTGGTGACCGATCTTATGGTCAACAGAATTCTGCGAAATATGGAGCCGGAGGAGCGGGCTTACGACAAATGGATGATGGTCACCGCAAGGTCGTTCTGGTCGGTGTTTCTCAATGTCGTCTATGCCGGCGTGATCCTGTTCTTCGTGTTTCAGGTCTACGGCATCTTCAATTATGCACTGGGCGTGAATGCTGCTGCAAGCGGAACAGAGCAAGCCGCGATGATCGGCGTCGAACCGTTCCTGTTCGGCATTCTGTATCTGGTGTTTGACCTGCTGCTGATCGGATTCAGAAATATGTTTTTGCGGGTCATCCGCGATGCGGGCGAGAAGGTGTCCGCAGACGGAAGATAAGATTGGAGTTCAGATGATTAGGTCATTGTTCATCAGCTCAACAAGCGCATGCTTCGAGCTGGAAAATCAGAATGCGTTCTATGCAGACAGCGAATACACGGTTTCGGTGTCGGGCAGGGAGCTGTTCAAATCGAATACGAATGTGTTTTCTGTTTTCGGCCTGAACCCCTCCAGCGAATATGTGCTGGAGGTCACAGGAGAACCGCCGCTTGTTTTCCGCACAAGACAGGAGACCTGCGCAGTCAGCGTCCGGGATTTCGGTGCAAAGGGCGACGGCGTGACAGATGATACCGCCGCGATCCAGACAGCGCTCAACTGCCTGCCTGCCGGCGGCAGACTGTTCTTTCCCGCAGGCACCTACTGCACGGCACCGCTCGCACTGAAAAGCCACATCACGCTGGAGCTTGCAGAGGATGCTGTGCTGCTCGGCAGCACCGACACAGAGCAGTACCCGGTCATTCCCGGAGAGATTCCGGATCTGGTGACGGGCAAGCCTGTGCCGTTCGGCACCTGGGAAGGCGATGCCTCGCCGATGCATCAGGCGCTCCTCTTCGCAGAATATGCCGAGGATATCCGCATCATCGGGCGCGGCACGGTTGACGGAAATGCACAGAACAGCACATGGTGGATCAACGCACGCGACAGAAAGATCCCGCGTCCGCGGCTGATCTTCCTGAACCGCTGCAAGGATATCACGGTTCACGGCATCACGGCGCAGAATGCTGCATCCTGGCAGCTTCACCCCTATTTTTCAGAGGGACTGCGCTTCCTCGATCTTTCGGTCAATGCGCCGAAGGACAGCCCGAACACCGATGCGCTGGACCCGGAATCCTGCGATCAGGTCAGCATCATCGGCTGCCGCTTCAGTGTCGGCGATGACTGCATCGCGATCAAATCCGGCAAGATCGACATCGGCAGAAGATACCGCAAACCGGCGAGCCGCTGCATCATCCGCAACTGCCTGATGATGCACGGACACGGCGCTGTGACGCTCGGCAGCGAGACCGCCGGCGGCGTCAGAGACCTGACGGTCGAGCGCTGCATCTTCCGGGAGACCGACCGCGGTCTCCGCATCAAAACGCGCCGCGGCAGAGGCAAGGATGCCGTCATCGACGGCGTGCTGTTCGAGAATATCCGCATGGACGGCGTGCTGACGCCGATCGTGATCAATATGTGGTATAACTGCTGCGACCCGGACCGCTATTCGGAATACAACACCACGCGGGAAAAGCTCCCTGTGGATGACAGAACACCGTATCTCGGAAAGTTTACATTCCGCAGCATGGAATGCCTGAACTGTCAGATCGCCGCCTGCTACTGCGACGGCCTTCCCGAACAGCCGATCGGGGAAATCGTGCTTGAGAACATCCGGTTCACATTTGACCCTGATGCAAAGCCCGGCTTCCCTGCGATGCGCAACAATGCAGAGGAAATGTGCAGAGCCGGCATGTATTTTGACAATGTCGGCAAGCTGACCGTGCGGAATACCGAACTGACCGGCTGCGACGGCGATGAGCTTCTGGTGCATCATGTCGGTGCGCTCGATAGGAGGTAGACGATGTATTCAAGAATCGACAAGTATATCGAAAGTCTGATTGAGGGCTCGACGCCCTATAAGCCGCTGTGGAATATTGAAAACATACTCTACGGGAAGGCGTGCAAATGGAATTACATCGACGGCTGCATGATCACCGCGCTGCTGAGCATTGCCGAGATCCGGAATGACAGACGCTATCTGGAATTCTCCGAGCAGTTCATCGGTCATTATATCGACGAAGAAGGTGCGATTCTCGGCTATTCCGCGGATGCCTATAATCTTGACGATGTGAACGAAGGCCGCGTGCTGTTTGACCTGTATCAGAGCTCCGGCAAGGAGAAATACAAGAAGGCGATCCTCCGGCTGCGGGAGCAGCTTGCAGAGCAGCCGCGCAATGAAAAGGGCAGCTTCTGGCACAAGCTGATCTATCCGGATCAGGTCTGGCTCGACGGCATCTATATGGCGCAGGTGTTCTATGTGCGCTTCCAGCAGGAATTCAGCAGCGGGGACATCAGCGACACAATGGCACAGATCCGCAATGTCCGCCGCTATATGTTCGATGAAGAAAAGCAGCTCTACTGCCACGGCTTCGACTGCTCGAAAAAAGCATTCTGGTCGGATCCCGAAACCGGCAGATCCCGCTCGTTCTGGCTCAGAGCGATGGGCTGGTATACCGTCGCGCTGGCAGACATCATCGGCTATCTGGAGCCGGGCAGCGACAGAGAGGAGCTTGCCGGACTGCTCCGTGAAGCAATCAGCGGCATTGCGCAGTATGCAGACCCGGAGACCGGCATGTATTACCAGGTCGTCGATCAGGGCGGCAGAGAAGACAATTACCTTGAAACCAGCGGCAGCAGCATGATCGCCTACGCGATGATGAAAGGCGCAAGACTCGGCGTGCTGGATGAAACATATGCAGCAGCCGGAAAGAAGACCTTTGACGGCATCTGCGGCAAGTATCTGAGCGTCAATGCGCACGGCAGGCTGAATCTCGGCGGCATCTGCCTGATGGCAGGGCTGGGTCCCGAGAACAACCGCCGCCGCGACGGTTCGTATGAATATTACATCTCCGAGCCGGTTGTCGAAAACGACGCAAAGGGCGTTGCACCGTTCCTGCTGTGCTACACAGAGCTGCTGCGCGCACAGCAGAAGCAGAAAGCGAACAGCGAAGATGAAACAGATTAAAATTGCATATATCGGGGGCGGCTCCAAGGCGTGGGCAAGGGTCTTCATGACAGACCTCGCGCTGGCTGACGATCTCAGCGGAGAGATCGCCCTGTATGATATTGATACCGCCGCCGCCGTGCGCAATCAGCAAATCGGCGGACATATCAATGAAGCGCCGCAGACAAAGTCTGTGTGGAATTACACAGTCTGTGCGGAACTGGGGCAGGCGCTGGACGGCGCGGATTTTGTGATCTGCTCCATTCTCCCCGGCACATTCGACGAAATGGAAAGCGACGTGCATCTCCCGGAGGAATACGGCATCTTCCAGCCGGTCGGCGATACCGTCGGACCGGGCGGCGTGCTCCGTGCGATGCGCACCGTGCCGATCTATGAGGGCTTTGCGCGTGCCGTCAAAGCGCACTGCCCGGAGGCATGGGTCATCAATCTGACCAATCCGATGACGGCCTGCACCAAAACGCTGTTTGACGTGTTCCCGGAGATCAAGGCGTTCGGCTGCTGCCATGAGGTGTTTCACGCGCAGGATTTCCTGTGCTGTGCGGCAAAGGAGATGCTCGGCATCCCGCGCCCGGACAGGCATGAGCTGGTGACGGATGTCTGCGGCATCAACCACTTCACATGGATCACCGAAGCGAATTACAGAGGCATTGATCTTCTGAAGCTGCTGCCGGATTTCATCAGCCGGTATTACGGGAGCGGCTACTGCTCGCGCAAGGGTGCGGCGCCGGATGATTTTCGCGGCGACCCGTTCCAGTGCGGCAACAAGGTCAAGATGGACCTGTTCCGGCGGTTCGGTGTGCTGGCGGCGGCCGGTGACCGCCACCTCGCGGAATTCATGAGCCGCCCGTGGTATCTCGGGGACCGGGGCGCCGCCGAAAGATGGCTGTTCCACCTGACCTCCGTTGCATACCGCAAAAAGGACTGCGCAGAAAAGATTGCCGCGTCCATGCGTCTTGCATCCGGTGAGATGCAGCCGCATGTTGTACACAGCGATGAGGAGATCGTTGAGCTGATGAGAGCGCTGCTCGGGATGATCCCGCCGACCGTTTCCAATGCGAATGTGATCAATGTCGGGCAGATGCCGGACTTGCCGCTCGGATCGGTGACGGAGACCAACTGTGTGTTCTCCTGCAACAGCCTGAAGCCGGTCACGGCAAAGCGGCTGCCGGGCGAGGTGAACGCGCTTGTGCTGCGGAATGCGGTCAACATTGAGAATCTGTGCCGCGGCATCCGGGCGCGGGATATGAGAGTGATCTTTGAGGCGTTTGTCAATCAGCCGCTCTGTGACGGCCTTTCGACCGCGCAGGCAGAAGCGCTCTTTGGCAGGATGACAGCCGCCACGGAGCCGTATCTGACGGCATATTACCCGTCGCTCAGCCTGTAACCGCATGGATGCACTGATCTTTTCCGCGAATGCCGTGCTGCCGATCATTTTTCTGATCGTGCTGGGCTATCTGCTGAAGCGTGCGGGCGTGCTCCCGAAGGCATTTCTCGATGCCGGAAACCGGCTGACCTTCCGCGTGCTGCTGCCCGTCATGCTGTTTCTCAATGTTTACCGGATCGAGCGCATCTCGGATGTGAACCCGGCGTTTATCATCTACGGCATCGGCGCGGTGCTGGTGATCTTTGCGCTTGCAGTATTTGTCTGCTGTGCGTTCACAAAGGATCCTGCGAAGCGCGGTGCGCTGATTCAGGGCGTGTTCCGCTCCAATTACGCAATCATCGGCATTCCGCTTGCGACCGCGCTGTTCGGCGAGCAGGGCGCCTCCGCAGCGGGTGTGATGTCGGCGTTCTGTGCCCCGGTCTTCAATATACTCGGGGTCATCACACTGACCGTATTTGCCCCGGAGACGGGCAGACAGCGCCTTGACCTCAGAAAAATGCTGCGCGGGGTGCTGACGAATCCGCTGATCATCGGAACGGTCTCAGGGCTTGCGGTGCTCCTGATCCGGGAGCTCTTCACGGCGGCCGGCATCGGCTTCCGCTTACAGGATCTGAAACCGCTGTTTTCCGCGGCGGAGCAGGTGAAATCCCTCTGCACGCCGTTTGCGCTGATTGTGCTCGGCGGCAGATTTGAATTTTCGGCAGCCGCGAGACTGCGCCGCGAGATTATCTTCGGCACAGTGCTGCGGACGGCTGCCGTCCCGTTGACAGGTCTTCTGGGCGCCTATTTCCTGCGCGGTCCGCTCGGGCTTTCCGGCGAACATTTTGCCGTCTATGTCGGCGTCTTTGCAACACCTGTTGCGGTCGCATCCGCGATCATGGCGAAGGAGATGGGCTCCGATGAGGAGCTTGCAGGGCAGCTGGTCATCTGGACGAGCCTTGTCAGCACAGTGACGGTGTTTGTCTATGTGACCGTGCTGAAGGCGGCGGGTCTGCTTTAATCGAAATAAATCAATATTCGGAGGTATTATCATGATTCTGGATCAGTTCAGTTTGGAAGGAAAGGTCGCGGTCGTGACCGGCAGCGATACAGGGCTCGGGCAGGGCATCGCAAAGGCATTTGCAGAAGCCGGCGCAAAGGTTCTGGGTGTATCAAGGTCGCCCAGCACCGAGACCGAGCGTCTGATCGGCAGCGACCGCTTCCGTTATATCACGGCAGATCTTTCGTCTCTGGAGCCGGTCAGTGAGATCATTGAAACGGCAGTCAGAGAATTCGGCAGACTGGATATTCTCGTCAACAATGCCGGCATCATCAGGCGCGAAGACAGCATCGACTTCTCCGTTGAAAACTGGGATCTTGTGATGAATGTCAACTGCCGCACGCTGTTCTTCCTTTCACAGGCAGCCGCAAGACAGTTCATCCGTCAGGGCGAAGGCGGAAAGATCATTTCCGTTGCGAGCATGCTCTCCTATCAGGGCGGCATCCGCGTGCCGAGCTACACCGCAAGCAAATCCGCGGTGCGCGGCATCACTATGACGATGGCAAATGAATGGGCAAAATACGGCATCAATGTCAATGCGATCGCGCCGGGCTATATGGCGACCAACAACACGCAGGCGCTCCGTGCGGACAGCGAACGCAGTGCCGCGATTCTTGAGCGCATCCCTGCCGGAAGATGGGGCACGCCGGACGATCTGATGGGTGCGGCGGTGTTCCTCGCATCCTCCGCAAGTGACTATGTGAACGGCTTTACGCTTGCGGTTGACGGCGGCTGGCTTGCACGATAATTGATTTTGGGAGGAAGCAGAACATGGACAGTCAAAAGTTTCTGGAGCAGCTCGAATGCACCGGCATTGTACCGGTCATCAAGCTGGAGAATACCGCGGACGCGGCAGCGCTTGCAAAGGCGCTCTATGACGGCGGCATCCGCTGCGCAGAGGTGACCTTCCGCGCAGAGGGCGCAGACAAGGTCATCGCGGATATGGTGAAGGCATACCCGGATATGCTGGTCGGTGCAGGCACTGTGCTGACGGTCGAGCAGTGTGACCGTGCGATCGACGCAGGCGCGAAATTCTGTGTGGCGCCGGGGCTCAATCCGAAGGTTGTGCAGCATTGCCTTGAAAGAGGCATTCCGTTCGTGCCCGGTGTCGCAAACGGCTCGCAGATCGAGCAGGCGATCGAGCTGGGGCTTGATTTCGTCAAGTTCTTCCCCGCAGAGCAGGCGGGCGGTCTGCCGTATATCAAGGCAATCTCCGCACCGTATTCCTCGATGAAATTCATGCCGACGGGCGGCGTCAACGAGAACAATCTCAACGCTTATCTTTCGTTCAAAAAGATCGTCTGCTGCGGCGGAAGCTGGATTGTGCCGGACAAGCTCGTCAAGGCGGGCAAGTGGGATGAGATCACCGCGCTGTGCCGCTCGGCGGTCAACAAAATGCTCGGCTTCTCTGTTGCACATATCGGCATCAACTGCGAAGACGAAGCAGAGGCACTCGAAGCCGCGGCACAGTTCTCGTCGATGTTCGGCTGGGAGCAGAAGCCCGGGCGGAGCAGCGTTTTTGCAGATTCCCTGATCGAGTGCATGAAGTCGCCGTTCAAGGGCGCAAAGGGGCATATCGCAGTCTCCTGCAACAATGTGCGCCGTGCGGTCTATCAGCTTGGCAATCAGGGCTTTGAAGCGGATATGTCCACAGCGAAGTATGACAGCGACGGCAGGCTCACGGTAGTTTATCTGAAACATGAGGTCGCGGGCTTTGCGATCCATCTGACTGAGAGAACATAACGGAGGATACGGAAAATGGCAAAAATCGTTACCATGGGCGAGATCATGCTGCGGCTTTCGACCCCGGGCAATCAGCGTTTCATTCAGGCGGACGAATTCGACGTCCATTACGGCGGCGGCGAAGCAAATGTTGCAGTCTCGCTTGCGAATTACGGACACGATGCGGAATTCGTGACAGCAGTGCCGGACAATGCGATCGGCAGCTGTGTGGTCGCGACACTGCGCAAATACGGCGTCAGCACGGCACATATCGCAAGATGCGGCGATCGGCTCGGCATTTATTTCCTGGAGACCGGCGCTGCGATGCGTGCGTCTCAGGTCGTCTATGACCGTGCAGGCTCCTCAATCGCGACTGCCGATGCGTCCGTATTCGATTTCGATGCGATCTTCCGCGATGCGGACTGGTTCCATTTCACCGGCATCACCCCGGCGATCTCCGACAGCGCCGCAGCGCTCACTGAGGCAGCGCTGAAGGCCGCGAAAAAGCACGGTGTGACAGTCTCCGTTGACCTCAATTTCCGCAAGAAGCTCTGGAGCTCCGAGAAGGCGCAGAAGGTCATGACTCACCTGATGCAGTATGTTGACATCTGCATCGGCAACGAGGAGGATGCAGAGAAGGTGCTCGGCTTCAAGCCCGGCAGCACCGATGTGACAAAGGGCGACCTGGAGCTTGCGGGCTATGTCGATATCTTCAACCGCATGATCGACACCTTCGGCTTCAAATATGTGATCTCCTCCCTGCGCGAGAGCCATTCCGCTTCGGACAACGGCTGGTCCGCCTGCATCATGGACGGCGCATCGAGAGAATTCTATCACTCGCGCAAATACCGCATTGCCCCGATCGTTGACCGCGTCGGCGGCGGCGATTCCTTTGCAGGCGGTCTGATCTGCGGTCTGCTGGACGGCAAGGATTTCAAGGCAGCGCTTGAATTTGCAGTTGCTGCATCCGCGCTCAAGCACACAATCCCCGGCGACATCAATCTTGTGACCCGCGCAGAGGTTGAAAACCTCGCAGGCGGCGACGCCTCCGGGCGCGTGCAGCGATGATGAAGCTGTTTATCCGCGCACATGATCTCGGCGTCAGAAACGAGGACAGCATCATCGGAAAGCTCGATGCCTACGGCCTTGACGGCGTGCAGCTTGTTGCGTATAAATGTCTGGACGGAGTGGCATATACCCCCGGCTCGGTGACTGCGGCGCGTGCAGAACAGTTCCGGCAGAAATTTGCGGCTGCCGGGAAAAGCATTCCGCTGATCGGCGCGTATTTCAATCCCGTGCATCCCGAAACGCAGAAAACGGAAAACGGCATTGCCGTGTTCAAGGATTATCTGCGGCTGGCGGGCGCGTTCGGCGGCTGCATTGTCGGCTCGGAGACAGGCTCCTATAACGGCGACAGGTGGACCTATCACCCGATGAACCGCACGGAGGAAGCGTACAGCCGCGTGGAGCGTGTCTTCTCGGAGCTGTGCGGCTATGCCGCGGAATGCGGTGTGCAGGTCGGCATGGAGGGTGCGTTCGGGCATGTCTGCTGGAATGTGAAAACGCTGGCAGAGGTTGTCAGGCGCATCGGCGCGGACAATATCCGCATTATTTTCGATCTTTACAATTATCTGGACGGCTCCAATATCGGCAGCATGTATGACATCCTGCGGGAGGGGCTGCAAATCTTCGGCGACCGCATCTGCGTGTTCCACATCAAAGACTGCACCGTGCAGGCAGACGGCACGCTCCGGCAGTGCGGCGTCGGGCAGGGCATGTTCGATTATGCACGCATCATCGCGGAGATCCGCAAGGTCTGCCCGGATGCGGCACTTGTGCTGGAGGGCACGGTCGGCGAAGACATTGCACCGGCCGTCGCCCATCTCAGACAATTTATTTGAATGGAGAGATTTCTTATGACTTTGGATATCAGATACAGCAATCATCCCGATGATTCCCGGAACTATGATACAGAGGCTCTGCGCAGAAATTACCTGATCGAGAAGGTGTTTGTCGCAGATGAGATTGCACTGACCTATTCGCATCAGGACAGAATGATCGCAGGCGGCGCGATGCCGGTCAAGGGTGCGCTGAAGCTCGGCAGCACCAGAGAGCTCGGCACGGAGTATTTCCTCGAGCGCCGCGAAATGGGCATCATCAATGTCGGCGGCAGCGGCACAGTCGTGCTCGACGGCAAGGAGTATCAGCTCGGCTATAAGGACGGTCTCTATGTCGGCATGGGCACGGAGGAGATCATCTTCCGCTCGGATGACGCGCAGGCTCCCGCAAAATTCTACATCAATTCCTGCCCCGCGCATCAGACCTATCCCACTGTGTTCATCACAAAGGAAAAGGCAAATCACATCGCGCTCGGCAGTCCCGAAAATCTCAACAAGCGCGTGGTCAATCAGTACATTCATCCGGCTGTCTGCAAATCCTGTCAGCTTTCGATGGGCATGACCGAGCTTGACCGCACAAGCTCCTGGAACACCATGCCGGCGCACACGCACGAGCGCAGAATGGAAGTGTATTTCTATTTTGAGGTTGAGGGCGACAATGTTGTCTTCCACATGATGGGGCAGCCGCAGGAGACCCGTCACATCATCATGCACAATGAGCAGGCTGTCATCAGCCCGAGCTGGTCGATTCACAGCGGCACCGCAACCAGCAGCTATACATTCATCTGGGGCATGTGCGGCGAGAATCAGACCTATGACGATATGGATACCGTCAGCAATCTGGATCTGCGATAAACGGAAACCGAAGTAAAGTGTGGGATTGAGTTATGGCATATTTGAGTTTGCGGGGGATCAACAAGATCTACCCGAACGGCTTTCACGCCGTGCACGATTTTAATCTGGAGATCGAAAAGGGCGAGTTCATCGTGTTTGTCGGCTCCTCCGGATGCGGCAAATCCACGACCCTGCGCATGATTGCGGGGCTGGAGAATATCAGCAAGGGCGATTTCTGTATCGACGGCGTGAAGGCGAATGATATGGGACCCCGCGAGCGCGGCGTTGCGATGGTGTTCCAGAGCTATGCGCTCTATCCGCACATGACGGTCTATGACAATCTCGCATTCGGGCTGACGCTGCAGGGCGTTGACGATGATACGATCGAGGAGCGCGTGCATGCGACCGCGAAGATCCTCGGTCTGACGGATTATCTCGACCGGCTTCCCCGCGAGCTTTCGGGCGGTCAGCGGCAGAGAGTTGCTGTCGGCCGTGCGATCATCCGCAAGGTCGATATTTTTCTGATGGATGAGCCGCTTTCCAATCTGGACGCGCGGCTGCGTCTCCAGACGCGCGAGGAGATCCGCCGCATCCAGAAGGAGACGGGGATCACGACGATCTTCGTCACGCACGATCAGGACGAGGCGATGAGCATCTCCGACCGGATCGTCGTGATGAAGGAGGGGACCGTCCAGC
>JAEEXH010000119.1 GCA_016291435.1 Oscillospiraceae bacterium | reverse complement strand
ATGATCTCGCGGTCGGATTTGCCCTTCGGATCAAAGTCAGAGCCGCCCTTGCCGCCGCCGATCGGGAGACCGGTCAGCGAATTCTTGAAGATCTGCTCAAAGCCCAGGAACTTGATAATGCCGATATTGACAGACGGGTGCAGACGCAGACCGCCCTTATACGGACCGATTGCGGAATTGAACTGTACGCGGTAGCCGGTGTTGACATGGGCATTGCCCTGATCGTCGATCCACGGCACGCGGAATTTAATCTGACGCTCCGGATTGACCAGACGCTCCAGAAGTGCATCGCGGCGGAACTGCGCCTCGTTTGCATCCACGATCACGCGGATGGAATCGAGCACCTCCCGGACCGCCTGATGGAACTCCGGCTCATCGGGATTTTTTTCGATCACCTGCTGAATGATCTCATCAATGTAAGACATATAACATCCTCCAAATTTGATATTTTACCGGCAGAAGCCGATAAACGTACATAATAATGATAGCGGATTTTCTGCGGGAAAGTCAACGCGGCGCTCCCTGCAAATATCCGACAAGACCCCGCAGAAATCCGTGAATCCGGCGCAATCTGCTTGCGGAGACCTGCGCTTTTCCGTATAATTGAGATACTATGTATCACAAGGGGAACAGCCATGAATATGATCCGCATTCTTTCGGAAAACGCAGCGCTCGGCAAGCGGCTGTATGAGATCCTGTATCCTGCGGGATTTGCAGACCTCAGCGTCTCCGATCTCTCCGCAATGCCGCTTGCAAAGCCCGGCGAAATCCGGATTCTCTACGCGAAAACCCACATCACCGATCTATTCCGGCAGGCGGAGACAAGCGGCGCGCAGGTGATATTGCTGCTGAATCCCGACTGCTATGCGCGGTATCTGGACACTGCGCGGCATGCGGGTGTGCGTCTGCTTCTGATGCCGGTGACGCCCGATGCGCTGCTTGACGCCGTGCGTGAGGCGGAAGAAGCTATTTGCGATAGGCAGAGGGGGTGATCCCCGTGTGCTTCTTGAACACGCGTGTGAAGTAATCCGGCGTGGAGAACCCGAGCAGACGGCTCACCTCAAGCACCTTGAACTGCCCCGATTCGAGCAGCCGCATCGCGTAGCGCATCTGGAAACCCTTGTAGAAATCGCCGAAGGTCATGCCGAATTTCGCTTTGAAATACCTGCCGAAATAATCGCGGTTGAAGCCGAAGTAATCCGCTGCGATCTCAACGGTCGCCGTCTGGTCTGCGGTCTTTTTGAGGAAATCCTCGAGCTTTGCGATGACCGGCGCATTCTGCTCGGTATGCGGGAGCTCGGAGAGCGATTCCTCCAGCGCAGACTGGTATTCCGCGTCGATGCGCTGTGCGTGGATCATGCTGCCTGCACGGGAGAGCGCGAGCATCAGATCCTCCGACGGCACCGGCTCCGAGAGGAAGTCGATGGCGCCGAGCAAAAAGCATTCGCGCATCCGCTGGGAATCCTCCGATTCGCTGATGACGATTGCGGGGATCTGCCCGGTGATGCCGCGTGCAAGACGCAGAAGCCTTGCGGCGATGAAGCCCGGGGAGCGGTTGATGCAGACGAGAATATCGTATTTCCGTGCGTGCAGGAGCGTGACGGCTTCCTGAAGGTCAGCCGTGTATTTTGCAATCTCGTATTCGGTATCCGTGAGCACGGTGCGGAGCACATTCAGATGCCGTTCCGTCCGTCCGCCGGAATCCGCGACGAGGATCTGCAGCTTCATCTGAATCCCTCCTCCCTGAAAAAACTGCAAAAAAACAGAGCTATCCCACCGTGTATCTCCGGCGGAACAGCCCCATTGCTATCCACGGCTACATTCTAGCATGAAACCGCCGGAATGTCAATAAATCGGGAGCGACTTGTCTGAAATTTGACGGGATTTGTCGCCATTTCGCATTGTGCCGAAGTGATGCGCCCCAGAAAACAGCGAAGGCACAGCCGTCTCTGACTGTGCCTCTCCGCTGCTTTGTAAGGATGATGGATGGGCGTTATGGATCGCCCTGCATCGGCTTCATCATAGCATATTGCCGGGCAGAAAGCAAGCGGATTTCCGCATGCTGTCGGTTTTGCGACGGCAAAGCGCGGAAAATTGCATGGTCTTTGCGTGCCTGCGTGAGCCCGCAGCGTGTTATTTCACGGGATCGCCTGTCAGCTCTGAGGCGGTCATGAACAGCAGCATGCTCCAGAGTGAAAGGTTTCTGCTGTGCATGCGGATGAGCCCTGCACTGACTGTGAGCGCTGCCGCAATGCAGAGCAGCCGCATGATCTGCTGCACACGCTCGGGATGCTCTGCGATCAAACGGTGCTCGAGCAGCGCCGTGATCAGTGTTCCGCCGTCTGTGCTGCGATAGGGGAGGAGATTGAACAGCGCCAGTGAGAGATTTGCACCGGCGCTGTCTTTGTCTCCGCATGCAAAAAAGCAGAGCGCAGCGGCGAAATTTGCCGCCGCGCCGCTCAGAAGAATAGCCGTGAGGGCAGGCAAAGGGCAGAGCATGCCGCTGCGGATGCTAAGCTGCATACCCGCCGCCGAGAGCCGCAGCCCGGCCGGGCGCTGAGAGAGCAGCCGCATCATCAGAAGATGCGCAGATTCGTGCAGCAGACAGGCAGCGCACATTTGCAGAAACGCCTTCTGCGGGAGATAAATCGAGAGCAGACCGAGCAGCGCAGGTGCGGTGAAATCGACCGCCAGCTCCATCCCGAATATGCTGATGCAGAACATGACTTGCCTCCTTCCGCGTAAAATGCCGTTCTGTTCATTCTATGCACAGAAACCGTAAAAATGATCCCGGCGGTACGCTGTCTGACTGTTGACAAGTGTATGCTTTCTATGGTATAATAATCCTATCCCGCATATCAGGCGGCACACAGAAGCAACAAATCAAGGAGGATTTCTTATGAGCGGAAATGTCAGACCCGAAAGCATGGAGCGCATCACAACAGAGGCGCTTGCACAGGCATTTATCGACGAGCAGGTGAAGGAGCTGCGTGCGCAGATCGGCAGCAAGAAGGTGCTGCTGGCGCTCTCCGGCGGCGTCGACAGCTCGGTCGTTGCAGCACTGCTGATCAAGGCAGTCGGGCAGCAGCTTGTATGCGTACATGTCAACCACGGTCTTCTGCGCAAGGGCGAGCCCGAGCAGGTCGTGGAGGTCTTCCGCAACCAGATGAAGGCAAATCTTGTGTATGTCGATGCAGTGGACCGCTTCCTCGATAAGCTGGCTGGTGTTGCTGAGCCGGAGAAGAAGCGCAAGATCATCGGCGCGGAGTTCATCCGTGTATTTGAGGAAGAAGCGCGCAAGCTGGACGGTATTGAGTTCCTTGCACAGGGCACGATCTATCCTGACATTCTCGAGAGCGACGGTGTCAAGGCGCATCACAATGTCGGCGGTCTGCCGGAGGATATGAAGTTTGAGCTGGTTGAGCCGATCAAGCTGCTCTTCAAGGATGAGGTGCGCGTCGTCGGCAAGGCGCTGGGTCTGCCGGACAACATGGTCTACCGTCAGCCGTTCCCGGGACCGGGTCTCGGTGTGCGCTGCCTCGGTGCGATCACCCGCGACAGACTGGAGGCTGTGCGTGAGAGCGACGCGATTCTGCGCGAGGAGTTTGCGAAGAACGGTCTTGAGGGCAAGGTCTGGCAGTATTTCACCGCAGTCCCGGATTTCCGTTCTGTCGGCGTGAAGGACGGCAAGCGTACCTTCGCATACCCTGTCATCATCCGTGCGGTCAACACGAAGGACGCCATGACTGCGACCGTAGAGAATGTGCCGTTTGAGCTGCTTCAGCACATCACTGCACGCATCACGGCAGAGGTCGAGAATGTCAACAGAGTGCTGTTTGACCTGACCCCGAAGCCGAGCGCGACGATTGAGTGGGAATAATAAACAAGACCTCAGAAACGGCGTAGATACGCCATTTCCAAAGTCTCAAAATCTCAGTGATAACAATTTGATAACAGGGAGCTAAGCGGAATTATTCTGCGGTTCAAGTGGCTTACAGGTCACGCCACTCTTTCGCAGGTTCATGCTTTCCGCAGTCATCGGTCGTTTTCGGCCAGTTAAGCTTCCATTCTGTATATTCGGCCTTGCTGATCTTACCGTCAGCAAGGTCTTTTTTTCGTCTCTGCCACTCAGAAAGGAGGTCAGTCATCAGGATAGAGCCGAAAACAATGCCCTTTCTTCTGTTGCCGTCCTCGTCCTCGCAGTCTTCAATGCTGATCGGGTAATGCTCGTCAAGCTCAAAGAGCATCATCATAACCCCTTCCGCTCCGAGTATCTCATCATCAGCAAGGAAACGGGGATTCACATCCAATGCCTCGGCAAGCAATTCGACAAGTGCCTGCTTGGGTGTGCGTGTGCCTGATTCATACTGTGCGATGCGGACATCGGCAGACTTCTCGTCAAAGCCGACTGCCATACCGAGCTGTTTCTGCGTCATTCCTCTGAAATCACGAATGCGGTGTATCTTATCTCCGATAATGCTCATGGTGGTTCACTCCTTAATTATGTTCTGTTTGGCAAAATCTCAAATTGTCCATGTAAAGCTAACAACTGCGGCTTCATAATCAGCCATATGATCATGGATATTCCAAATCCACGCTACGGGTATGTTTATGTAATCTTTCTTTCGGTCAATCAAATAGAAAGAAATAGCCTTTGTGCCTGTTGCTTCTTCCACGTTAAAGTCATACCATTCCCATTCGTCTCCAAACTCATCAGGAAGCAGCTTGGCTAACTCATTTGGATCAGGAAAGGTCATTGCGAACGTTTGCGTTCCCCTTGTGTAACCGTATGTGAATTGCCGTTCATCATAACCTCGGCTTTCAATAGGAACGGAAGTTTTCACAAAATACACCTTTCTGATTTCCAGTGAAGATGTTTTGATTCGTATTCGTTTCTCATCATAATTCTCTGCTTCGATGATTTTATTCTCGTCATTATCAATCCACACATCATGAATGGAATTCCAACTCTCCACAATATCGAAAGAAATGTTATGTTCTTCTTCATCAACGATTTCAATGTCTACAAGCGGTGTTCTGAGAACAGTGGCATTGCTTTCAAGCACCTTATCTTCTATCATATGATTCACCTCCGGGATAGTAGCTTTACTGCATTATAACATATTTGTTTAGGATAGTCAATAGATACTAAACAAAAAAATTTAGAAAAATTTCGATTTAGGGGTTGACAAAAGCAAAAATGTTTAGTATAATAAGACTAAGCAAAAATGTTTAGATAGAGAATTTTGCTGATCGGATACGCAAATGCGCCCGATACCACACAGAACAATGTTTTAAGAAAGGGTTGACTACGATGTCAGAAAAATTTATCCGTGCAGAGGAACTCGCAGAGATCATGGAGATCTCCGTTCCGTATGCATACAAGATCATCAAGCAGCTCAACGAGGAGCTTGACGCAAAGGGCTACATCACCATCACAGGCAGAGTGAACCGTGAGTATTTCAACGAGAGAGTGTACTCGGCAGAGCGCCCGGTGAAAGCACCTGAAAAGAAAGAGGGTGAGGACTGATGTCCGTATACAAGGACAAAAACGGCACTTGGTATGTCATGACACGCTGTGATGACTGGCAGGGGCAGCGCAAGCAGAAGTGCAAGCGCGGCTTCAAGACAAAGCGTGAGGCTCAGGATTGGGAGCGCAGATTTCTTCTCCAGCAGGGCGGCGACCTCGATATGCTGTTCAAGGACTTCTACAAGCTGTATGAGCAGGACATGAAAGCCCGTTTGAAACAGAACACCTGGGAGCATAAGGCTTGTGTCATCAAGTCGAAGATCTTGCCCTATTTCGGGGAAAAGTCTATGAAGGACATTCAGGCAAGGGATGTGCTGACGTGGCAGAACGAGCTGCTTCGCCACCGTGACAAGAACGGTAAGCCCTATTCGGAGACCTACCTGAAGAACCTGCATAATCAGCTCTCATGTATCTTCAATCACGCTGTCCGCTACTATGACCTGAGTACCAATCCCGCAGCCAAGGCAGGGAGCATCGGCGTGAAGAATGCTAAGGAGATGAACTTCTGGACGAAGGACGAGTATATGCAGTTCTCCGAAGTCATGATGGACAAGCCTATCTCGTTCTATGCCTTTGAAATGCTCTACTGGTGCGGTATCCGTCTCGGTGAGCTGCTGGCTCTCACGACTGCGGACTTCGATTTCAAGAACAGAAAGCTCCGCATCAACAAGTCCTATCAGCGTCTCAAGGGACAGGACGTCATCACAGAGCCGAAAACCAAAAAAAGCAACCGCACCATTGAAATGCCCGATTTTCTTTGTGAGGAGATGCAGGAGTATTTCAGTATGCTGTACGACCAGAAGCCCGACGAGCGTATCTTCCCCATATCCAAGAGCTATCTGCAC
>JAEEXH010000118.1 GCA_016291435.1 Oscillospiraceae bacterium | reverse complement strand
TTCTGTTCTGCCGATCCTCAGCGGGCTGCCCTTTTCGCTGCCGCTGATTCTGCAGAACGGCTCCGTGCTCCACGACCCGCAGTCCGACCGCATCGTACAGGCGGAGACCATCGCGGCGGACGCCTTTTTGCAGGTGACAGCGCTCTACCGGGACATGGGCTTCAACGGCTTTGTGTTCTGCGTGCACGGGGGAAGGCTCACCTGCTGCTATACCGCGCTCACCACGCCGCACATGCAGAAATATTACAGCGAACGGCGCGGGAAATATCAGAAGCCGTTTCTGCAGGTCGGCTCGCTCGAATCGCTTGCGGAGCAGAGCCCGGTGTTCATGTCGCTCAACGCGCCGAAGGAGCGGCTTGACCCGCTCAGAGCCGCGCTCGATTCCGTGCCCGGCATTGCGGTCGCCTATTACCGCGATGTCTATGAGCCGGAGATCTGGTATCTCGAGGTCTCGGCAGCATCCGCCTCCAAGCGCGGCGGTGTGCTGCGCCTGAAGGAACTGACCGGCGCGGAGCAGGTCGTCGGCTTCGGCGACAATCTCAACGATCTGCCGCTCTTTGCCGCCTGCGACGTGAAAATCGCCGTGGGCAACGCCGCCGAGGAGATCAAGCGCATTGCCGATCTGGTGATCGGATGCAATACCGGGGATGCCGTTGCAGAATATCTGGCGGCGCAGTACCCGGGACAATACGAATACGAATGAGGGAAAACAGGAAGCGATGAAAAACAGGTATTTGTTCGGAGCGGCTGGGATGCTGCTCACAACGGTACTGCTGACAGGCTGCGGTGAGCCGCATTCAAGCAGCACGGCAGAAACCACAACGACGACCGCCGCCACGACGACAACGTCGACTTCGGTCACAACGACGACGACGACCGAAACTACGACGCTGACCGAGGAAACCACGACGACAACAACCGATGCCACGCTCCCGCCGATCAGCGAGGATGATACTTCGGCGCTCGTGCAGAAGGGCTACCGCACCGGCTACGATCAGGGCTATGCGGACGGGCTTGCCGACGGCGAGAAGCGCAGCATCGCGCAGGCGGGCGCACAGAAGCTGAAGGTCTGGGTCTCTGGCGATTTCACCGCGACCGTGCGTGCAGTCATGTCCGATTATGTCAGCGACCCGCAAAACCGCACAGCCGTTGTCACGCTGTTTCAGGATATGCCCTTTGTGCTGCGCCTGAACCCCGAGATCTGCGCAAAGCTGAAGGTCGACGAGAGCTACACCTTCATCGTTGCATCGCAGGAGGCGGAAATCTACGCGGGGCAGTTCTTGGATGAAAATACCGTTTCGTCCGATGCGCTGCGGCTGAACTGCTTCAGTGTCTCGGATGTGCGCGAAGTGGAAGAGGATGAATACGGGCTGCAATGCTGGCGCGTTCATTATTCAACATAACAAAGGAGAAGAAACATGAAGAAACTGATGCTTGGAAACGAAGCGTTTGCAAGAGGGCTCTATGAGGCAGGCTGCCGATTTGCCTCGAGCTACCCGGGCACTCCGTCCACGGAGATCACCGAGACGGTCGCAAAATACGACGAGGTCTATGCGGAGTGGGCGCCGAATGAGAAGGTCGCGGTCGAGTCCGCGCTGGGTGCGTCGTTCGCGGGCGCAAGAGCCTTCGCGGCAATGAAGCATGTGGGTCTCAACGTCGCAGCAGACCCGCTCTACACCGCAGCCTACACCGGCGTCAACGGCGGTCTGGTCATTGCCGTCGCCGACGACCCCGGCATGCACTCCTCCCAGAACGAGCAGGATTCGCGCCATCACGCGATCGCCTCGAAGGTGCCGATGCTCGAGCCCTCCGATTCGCAGGAGTGCAAGGATTTTGCGATGCTCGCATTCGATCTCTCCGAGGAATTTGACACGCCCGTGCTCGTGCGCACCGCGACCAGAGTGGCACACTCGCAGAGCGCGGTCGAGCAGAATCCGCGTCAGGAGCATGAACTGAAGCCCTATGTCAAGAATCCGGGCAAATATGTCATGATGCCGGCAAACGCGAAGGGCAGACATGTCGTTGTCGAGGAGCGCACCAAAAAGCTGACTGCATGGGCGGAGACCGCCGCGATCAACAAAATCGAGGACAACGGCGCGGAGATCGGCGTCATCACCTGCGGCGCGGCGTATCAGTACGCAAAGGAAGCGCTCGGCGATTCGGTCAATTATCTCAAGCTCGGCATGACCAACCCGCTGCCCGAGCAGCTCTTCCGCGATTTTGCGGCAAAGTGCAAAACGCTCTATATCATCGAGGAGCTCGACGGCATTCTCGAGCAGCATGTGAAGGCGCTCGGCATTGCCTGTAAGGGCAAGGAGATCTTCGGCAATATCGGTGAGCTCAATCAGGTCATCATCGCCGAGAAGCTGCTGGGCAGAACGCCGGAGGTCACGCCGTATCCGGAGCAGCTGCCGGTGCGCCCGCCGGTCATGTGCGCGGGATGTCCGCACAGAGGCGTGTTCTATACGCTGGCAAAGCATAAGATCACGGTCTCCGGCGATATCGGCTGTTATACGCTCGGCGCCGCAAAGCCGCTGGAGTCGATGGACTGGACGATCTGCATGGGTTCGTCGGTCTCGTGCCTGCACGGCTTCAACAAGGTGCTCGGCAAGGAGTCGCAGAATCGGACCGTCGCGGTCATCGGCGATTCGACCTTTATGCACTCGGGTATCACCAGCCTTGTCAACATCGCCTACAACGCCTCCAATTCGACCGTCATCATCCTCGACAACTCCATCACCGGCATGACCGGTCACCAGCAGAACCCGACCACCGGCAAGAACCTGAAGGGCGACCCCGCAGCGGCGGTCAACCTCGAGGAGCTCTGCAAAGCGATCGGCATCCGGCGCGTGCGCGTCGCAGACCCCTATCACCTCGCGGAGATGGAGCAGGCAATTCTCGAGGAGCTCGCCGTCGATGAGCCGTCGGTCATCATCAGCCGCCGCCCGTGCGCGCTGCTGAAATATGTCAAGCACAATGCGCCGCTGCATGTCGACACGGATAAGTGCCGCAGCTGCAAGATGTGCTTAAAGCTCGGCTGCCCGGCAATCTCGATGAAGGACGGCAAGGCGTGCATCGACCACACCCAGTGCGTCGGCTGCGGCATCTGCGAGGAGCTCTGCAAATTCGGTGCAATCGGCAAATGAGTATCATAAAGAAAACGACCGGCGTCAGGATCCGGAAGATTGACTGCCCGTACTGCGGCATCCGCATGGAATACCAGGGCGCACAGCGCATCCAGCTCGGGCAGTGGGGCATGTTTCTGGAGCACTGGGACAATTTGCTTTCCGGTGCGCTTCACGTACAGATCTATGAATGCCCGAAATGCGGAAAGCTCGAAATGTTCCGCATTCACAAAAAGCGATAATTACGAACGTAAAGGAGTTCTGTAAATGGAAACGAAATCTGTTATGATCGTCGGCGTCGGCGGACAGGGTTCCCTGCTCGCAAGCCGCATCCTCGGCAATGTACTGCTCCAGCAGGGCTTTGCCGTCAAGGTCAGTGAGGTACACGGCATGAGCCAGCGCGGCGGCTCCGTTGTCACCTACGTCAAATACGGCGATGCCGTCTATTCCCCGACCGTCGAAAAGGGCGAGGCGGACGTCATTATCTCTTTTGAGCTGCTGGAGGCAGCCCGCTGGGCAGGCTATCTGAAAAAGGGCGGCAAGATCGTCACCTCCACCCAGACGCTCGATCCGATGCCGGTGATCACCGGCGCGGCAAGCTATCCGACCGGCATCATCGAAAACCTCAGGGGCATGGGCATTGACGTTACCGCTGTCGATGCGCTCTCGCTCGCAGAACAGGCAGGCAGTTCAAAGGCATCGAACGTCGTGCTGATGGGCGTCGTATCCAAGAAGATGGATTTTGATGAGGCGATCTGGCAGGAAGCCCTGAACCAGTGCGTACCGGAAAAGTTCATCGAAATGAACCGCAAGGCATTCGCACTCGGCAGAGCTGCCGAATAAACGGACACAATGCCGGAAAGTAAGGATCCGGCTGTAAAATATTCCGGAAAACCTGCATCACCCATTTTATCTGAAAGGAATGAATCCCCATGGAAAAGTACTGGCAGGCGGACATTGAAACAATGTCCCGCGAGGACATGAAAGCACTCCAGAGCGAACGGCTCGTGAAACAGGTACGCCATGTCTACGACAATGTTCCCTATTACAGGGATCTCATGGACAAAAAAGGCGTCACGCCGGACGATATTCAGTCTGTTGACGACCTGCACAAGCTGCCGTTTCTCTCCAAGGCAGACCTGCGTGAAGCGTATCCGACCGGTATGCTCGCCGTCCCGATGAAGGACTGCGTCCGCATCCACTCCACCAGCGGCACCACCGGCAGACGCGTCGTGGCATTTTACACGCAGAATGACGTCGATCTCTGGGAGGACTGCTGCGCCAGAGCCATTACCGCGGCCGGCGGCACCGCAGACGATGTCTGCCAGGTCGCATACGGCTACGGCCTGTTCACGGGCGGCTTCGGCCTCAACGGCGGCTCGCACAAGGTCGGCTGCCTGACGCTGCCGATGTCCTCCGGCAACACCGAGCGCCAGATCCAGTTCATGCGCGACCTCGGTGCCACGATCCTCTGCTGCACGCCGTCCTACGCCGCATACATCGGCGAAACGCTGCACGACATGGGTCTGACACCGGACGATATTCAGCTGAAAGCCGGTATCTTCGGCGCAGAGCCGTGGACAGAGGAAATGCGCAGATCCATTGAGCAGTCGCTCGGCATCAAGGCATACGACATTTACGGCCTGACCGAGTCCTCCGGCCCCGGCGTTGCATTCGAGTGCTGTGAGCAGACCGGTATGCACATCAATGAGGATCACTTTATCCCAGAGATCATTGATCCGGAAACCGGCGAGGTGCTCCCGGAGGGAACCGTCGGCGAGCTGGTCTTTACCAGCATTACAAAGGAGGCATTCCCGCTGCTGCGCTACCGCACACGCGACCTCTGCGTCCTTTCCAGAAAGAAGTGCTCCTGCGGCAGAACGCTCATCAAAATGGCAAAGCCGAAGGGCAGAAGCGACGATATGATGATTATCCGCGGCGTCAATGTGTTCCCGTCGCAGATCGAAACCGTGCTGATCGAGCAGGGCTACTCCCCGAACTACCTCATCGAGGTGGACAGAAAGAACAACTCCGATACGCTGGACATCAGCGTGGAGATGAACCCGGAGCAGTTCTCCGACAAGGTCAAGGATCTCCAGGAAAAGGAGCGCAGCCTTGCAGGCGCAATCAAGACGATGCTCGGCATCAGCCCGAAGGTGCATCTCGTCGCCCCGAAGACCATTACCAGAAGCGAGGGCAAGGCCGTGCGCGTCATCGACAAGCGCAAGCTGCATGACTGAGCTTCACGACAATCTGTTCAAATCATAAAGGAGCATCACCACGTTGAATAAGCATTTTCTGACAATTCTGACCGCAGCTACGGCAGCCGCGCTGCTGACCGGCTGCGGTACCGGCAGCACTGCAAAGGGCGGCACATTTATCTCCGTCAACGGCATCCGCAATCTGGCTGCGGAATACCGCTCAGATCCGGACGCTGCGCTGGATGCAGTCCTGGCAGAGGAAACGGACTCCGAAGCAACGATTGCTCTGAATCAGGACAATTCGTTTTCTGTCACACAGCGCCTCAGTTCCAATCTTGCGGTCACATGGAACGGCACGTACAGCACCGAACAGTCTGCGCTGAAATTCAGCTATACCGGCGCAGAGGTCACCGGTAATGCCGATCCGAAGCGCTTTACTGACCGGATCCCGTCCCTGAATGAAGCAGGCGGATATCCGGATACGGCCGCACCGCGCATTTATCTTGCAGATGCCGCAAAAGTCTACTCCAAATTACCGATCGGGATTCTGCGCAGAAGCGATGCGGAAGCGCCCTCCGATACAGAGCTGCACGGCGACTTTCTTTGCATCCCGATGTACGGTCTGACCGTGGACGGCAAATATGAAACCGGCAAGGATTTTACGCTGAATTACATTCCGGCGGACACACTCCGGGACGACAAGTATTCCAGCGCGTATTACAATGATGCGGAAATGAGCTATTCTCAGCAGACGGACGCGGAAAAGCTGGACATTGAGCTCCGGCTGCTCGCAAACCGCTACGGTATTGAAAACAGCGAAAACATGCAGTTCCGCCTGCAATTCACCGGCGGGAAATGGGAGCTGACCGGAAGTGACGGCCGTCCGTTCAGACACGGTGCGTACACGGAAAGCAAGCAGCATCCGGGCTTCATCAGCATGTATGAGGAGCCGGACGACCCGAGTGCGAAAAATGTGCTGGACAATCTGTATCCGCTGTTTCTGTATATCGACAGCAACACCGGCAGAAGCTATTATCCGGGATTTGTCAGAAAACCGTAATACCCCCGAAAAAAGGAGGATTCTACTATGGAAACGATCAAGCAGTTTTCTATCTTCGTTGAAAATAAACAGGGCAAAATGGCAGAGCTGACCAGACTGATTGCAGATGCAGGCA